>JAAZNO010000416.1 GCA_012798275.1 Chloroflexota bacterium | reverse complement strand
CGCATCGAGAGCCTCTTTCAGGCCGAGTTGCAGGCAGGGCTTGACGCCGGGCAACAACAGGAGCTCGAAACCCGCGTCGAAAGCGCCGAGCCTGATCTTTCCGCCTACGTCACCGCGATCGGCGGGCTTTCCGCCTATCCTGCAATGCTGCTGGAAACTGCGGACCTGGATTGGGCCGCCGACGTCATCGCGCACGAATGGACGCATCACACGCTGCTCCGGGCGCCGCTGGGCTGGTACTATGAGCGCTCCGCGGAAGCGCGCACCATCAACGAGACCGCCGCTTCATTGCTGGGGGATTGGGCCGGGCAGGAAGTCGTGCGGCGTTTCTACGCGCCCTTGCGACCTACAGAAAAGCCCCTGCCAGAACCGTTGACCCTTCCCCCGCGCGAGGCTGACGCGCCCTTCGAAACCTTCGATTTCCACGCCGCGATGCATGAGATCCGCGTCACCGTAGATCGGCTGCTGGCGGAAGGACGCATCCCCGAGGCCGAAGCGTACATGGAGGAACGACGGCAGTATCTCGTCGCGCAGGGCTATCGTCTGCGGCGCTTGAATCAAGCGTACTTCGCCTTTCACGGCGCGTATGCCAATCAGCCCGGCGCCTCGGGTGAAGATCCGACCGGCGCGGCAGTGCGCCGGCTCTGGGCGGTGAGCCCGACGCCCGCCGCCTTCATCCAGCACATCGGCTGGGCAACGACCCTGGAGGCAGTAGAGCAGCTCGCCGACCGTCCCGAGCACAGGACCGCCCTCCCTTGAATCGCGGCTATTCCCCCTTTCACACTGTGGTATAATCGTAGCCGTATGCGTAGTGCCGGCGATCTAGCAACCGGGTCTTCGACCTGGAAGAACGACAAAAGCAGAGGCAACCTTGCGTAATCCGTTTGATGTACTTCTAGGGCTGTTCTCTCTGGACATTGGCATTGATTTGGGTACAGCGAATACCCTGGTCTATGTTCGGGGGCGCGGCATCGTCATTAATGAGCCCTCATGGGTGGCCATAGACCAGCGAAGACCCGGAGTGGCTTTAGCCATTGGCGCCGAAGCCAAAGAAATGGTCGGCAAAACCCCTTCCAATATCGTCGCCATCCGCCCGCTGCGCGATGGCGTGATCTCCGAATTCGACATCACGCAGGCGATGCTCAAACATTTCATCAAGCGCGCGCATCAAGAAATCGGCATCCCCGCGCCGCGTCCGCGCGTCGTCATCGGCATCCCCAGCGGCGTGACCGAAGTGGAAAAACGCGCGGTGAAAGAAGCGGCGCTGGAAGCGGGCGCGCGGGAAGCTCACCTCATTGAAGAACCCATGGCCGCGGCAATCGGCGCCGGACTTCCGGTGATGGAGGCGCAGGGCAGCATGGTCGTGGACATCGGCGGCGGCACGACCGAAGTGGGAGTCTTTGCCCTGGGCGGGATCGTCGTCAGCCGCAGCATCCGCATCGCCGGTGACGAACTCGATGACGACATCGTCCAATACGCCCGGCAGAAGTACAATCTGGCCATCAGTGAACGCATGGCGGAGCGGGTCAAGATCAACATCGGCTCCGCGTACCCCCTGCCCGAAGAGCAGGTAATGAGTATGCGCGGGCGCAACCTTATCTCCGGCCTGCCCGAACAGATCGAAATCAGCAGCATCGAAATCCGCGAGGCGCTCTCGCGTTCGGTCAGCATCATCACCGATCTGGTCCGCGATACGCTCGATGAAACGCCGCCAGAACTGGTCGCCGACCTGATGGAGACGGGAATCTGTCTCACAGGCGGCGGCGGGCAGCTCAAGGGATTGGCGGAACGCATCAGCGAAGAAATGCACATCCGCGCCTGGGTGGCGCAGGATCCGCTGACATGCGTGGCGCGCGGTGCCGGTAAGGTGCTCGAAAACTTCGACTTCATGCGACAGGCGCTCGCCAGCGATGACCGTCAGAACCCCGGAGGTTCCGCCTCCTGAGTAACGCCCAAGCGCCTCTGAGAGGAGACGCTCCTACACAGAGGACATACAGATGACGAGGGCAGTATGACCCGGCGTGGACGTCCGTGGTGGCCCTATATCCTGATGGCGGCAGCGTTGCTGCTCCTCACGCTCAATGAGACGGGGCTGTTAAGCCCCGTGGAAGAGGCCCTCAGCTTCGTGATTTCCCCGATCGAGCGGGGCGTCGCCAGCGTCGTGCGCGCTGTCGGCGATGTCTTCCAGGGTGGACAGGAAGCCCGCGAACTGCAGGAGCTCGTCGCGACGTTGCAGCAAGAGAACGAGACGCTGCGGATCGAGAATATCCGCCTCCAGGAGCAGTACGTGGCCGAAAACGAGCAGCTGCGTGGGCTGCTCGACTTCAAGAACGCCAACCCCACCTTCAGCCTCGTCGGCGCCGATGTGGTCGCCCGGGGTCAAAGTGCCGTGGTGGTCGGACAAGACACCAACCCCTACCTGGGCTACCTCATCATCAACGCCGGCTCTCGTGATGGCGTCGCCATCGGGATGCCGGTGGTGGCGAGCGGGGCGGTGCTCGTGGGCCGCATCGCGCGCGTCTCGCCGCATCTGGCATATGTGCAGCTGCTCAATGATCCGACAAGCCAGGTCACGGCGCTGCTGCAAGGCTCGCGGGCCTCGGGGCTAGTCGTGGGACGCGAGGACCCGGAAAAGGGTAACCTGCTGATCATGACGGAGATCCTGCCGGATGAAACCGTCGCCGAAAACGAAATCGTCATCACCTCGGGGTTAGGGGGACTTCTGCCCGAAGGCCTGGTTTTGGGACAGGTGGAAAGTGTCAGCTACCAGGAATCCGCGCTCTTCCAGGAGGCAGTGGTGCGCCCGGCGCTGGATTATCGGCGATTGGAAGCCGTCGTCGTGCTGCTCGATTTTGAACGCCCGCCCGTGGAGGAGCTGGAGGAGCTCCTGCAAGAGCCATGAGCCTCTATTTTGGAATTCCGATTCTGCTCATCGCGGCCGTGTTGCAAAGCACCTGGCTAGAGAGCGTGAACCTGCTGGGAGGGCGCCCGGATCTGGTGTTACTGCTCGTCATCACCTGGTCCATCATCCGCGGCGTCAATGAAGGGGTCCTCTGGGGCTTCGTCGGCGGCATCTGCTGCGATCTGCTCTCCGGCGGGCCTTTCGGGCTGTGGACGGTGGTGCTGACTACCGTGGCCTTCATCACCGGCCAACCGTGGGTCCATCGCCTCGGCCCGACCAGCATCCGGCTGGCGTTGATGACGGCGTTGGGAACTCTGACCGGCCATGGGCTGTTGTTGCTGTTGATGGCGCTGCTGGGCTATCCGGTCGCCATCGGGCGCGCCTTCAGCAACACCGTCAGCGTGGCGGCGCTGTTAAACTTCGTCCTCACCCCCTTCAGCTTTGGCTTTTTGGTGTGGTTCCACCGCCGCGCGTTACCCAGTGGAAGCTTTAGCGCATGAAAAACGAGCGACTCGATGCCTCTACTCCAGACGTCGGACGGGGGAGCTGGATTCAACGGACGCCCCGGCTGGCGCTGATGGGCTGGCTCATCGTGCTGTTGCTGGGGCTGTATCTGGTGCGCCTGTGGCAGCTGCAATTTGTGGAACAAGGCTATTACAGCGCCCAGGCAGTGGAGCAACAATTCCGCATCGTGTCCATCTCGCCGGCGCGGGGCATCATCTATGACCGCAACGGCGAGTTGCTGGTGCGCAACATTCCGGCGTACAACGTCACCGTGACCCCCGGCAATCTGCCAGAAGACCCTGAACGCGAACGCGCCGTCCTCGAACGCCTGGCGCGCCTCATTGACATCCCCTACAGCGGCGTGGCCGTCGCGGAGCCGTATCGGCCAGAATTGGACATGGTGGGCCGCGCTACCTTCCCGCCCTTTGGCGATCCGCCCGCCGATGGGCTGATCGAGATGATCGAGAAAGTGCGCTACCTTGATCCCTACGCGCCGCTGGTAGTGAAAGAGAATGTGGACCGTAACCTCGCGCTCCTGATCACGCAGGAGGGCAGCATCAC
The DNA here is from genome assembly GCA_012798275.1 of Chloroflexota bacterium. Lineage (GTDB taxonomy): Bacteria > Chloroflexota > Anaerolineae > B4-G1 > SLSP01 > JAAZNO01. Next base: position 2,295 of record JAAZNO010000416.1, on the reverse strand, counting down.
CATGCCGGGCGTCGGCGTCGAGATCGTGCCGCGGCGCACCTATCCGACGGGGGAGCTCACCGCACAGGTGATTGGCTTTCTGGGCAAGATTCCCCCAGAGGAAGTGGAAGCCTATCGCATTCAAGGCTATAACACCAACGTAGATCGGATCGGGTACGCCGGCATCGAGGCCGCCATGGAAGAGGGTTTGCGTGGGGTGCCGGGGCGCAAGAACGTGGAAAAGGACTTCCTCGGCAAGGAGATCCGCACGGTGGGGGAGGTCATCCAGCCGATCGCCGGCGACAACGTCTATCTGACCCTGGATCTGGAGCTGCAAAAGGTGGCCGACGCAGCGCTGCGCGAGGCTCTGACGCAGGTCGGCTCCCCCCGCGGGGTCGTCATCGCTCTCGATCCGCGCGACGGGGAAGTGCTGGCCCTGGTGAGCCTGCCGACATACGACAACAACTTCTTCGCCGAAGGCATCAGCACGCCAGAAGATCTGCAAAAACTCGAGGCGATCTCCAACGACCCCCACGGCCCGTTGCTCAATCACGCCATCGCCGATCAGGTGCCTCCCGGTTCCTCGTTCAAGATCGTCCCGGCGACAGCGGGGTTGCAGGAAGGCATCATCAACCGCTACACGACTCTCGACTGCCCCGGCCGCATGTTGCTGCCCAACCGCTTCGCGCCGAATGATCCGGGCGCCGCGCAACCCTTCGTCTGCTGGATTTATCTGCAATACGGGCGCGGACATGGTTCTCTCAACGTGGTGGACGCTCTCGCGCAGTCGTGCGACATCTTCTTCTACAAGCTGGGCGGCGGCTACACGGAGACGCAGTTCGCTGGCCTGGGTATTGACCGGTTGGTGGATTGGACGGAGCGCTTCGGATTGGGCGAAGTCACCGGCATTGACATTCCCGGCGAATACGCCGTCCCCGTCTTCGGGCCGAAATCCAAACGCGACATCTATCAGGAGACCTGGACGACGGGCGATACCTACAACATGTCCATCGGGCAGGGCTTCCTCACCGTTTCGCCGCTGCAGATGGCCAACGTGATGGCGGCGGTCGCTAACAATGGGGTCGTCTACAAGCCCAAACTGGTGCACCATGTCACCGATGCCGAGGGGAATCTGGTGACGCCGTTCCAGCCCGAAGTCCTGCGCACGATGGAGGTGGACGCCTCGGTCTGGAAACTGGTGCAGGAGGGCCTGGAGAAGGCCGTCGCCGCCGGCACGGCTCCCCGGGCGCAGGTCGAAGGGGTGCGAGTCGCCGGTAAAACCGGCACGGCGGAATACTGCGACAATCTGGCACAAAAGGCGGGCCTGTGTCCCGTCCCCGAAGGGAAGACGCTCCCCACCCATGCCTGGTTCATCTCGTATGCGCCGGTCGAAGCGCCGGAGATCGTGGTGGTGGCGTGGGTCTACAACGGCGGCGAAGGCTCCACAGTCGCAGCTCCCATCGCGCAGAAGGTGCTCGATTTCTATTTCAAACGGGCCAGCGGGCAGCTTGAAGAAGGGAGTGGAGGAGTAGGGGAGTAGGGGAGTAGGAAGTAGGAAGGAGGAAGGAGTTGACATGTTCCTGCGGCACGCCACCGATGATGAAAATGTGAGGCGTGAGGCGTGAGTTGTAAGCCGAGGCTGCGACGGCTCACGGGTCGACACGAGCCAACCGCGCGGAAGCGCGGTGTTTGAGGACGTAGCAGCCCCGGGGGCCAGGAATTTCTAATCTTATTCGTGAAATTCGTGTTCATTCGGGGCCATTTTCGAAGGAGCTCCGGAACCCCAATCGAATCGCGGACGCCTGAAAGCGTCCGCGATTCTTCATCTCATGTTTCACCGGTCGCAGGGCCGGCCGGCGCTATTTGATTTCGAGCTTGAAGTTGTCGAAGCGGGATTCCACCGGCGTCCATTTCCAGGATCCGGTGATCAGGCCCACACGACGATGGGTGCGCAGCGCATCATCGGTGAAGCTCGCGATCTGCGTCTTGACGCCGTTGTTGTAAACGTAGACGGTTGCGCGGTTATCCCGCACTTCGACCAACAGGCGATTGGTCTGATTGTAGGAACCGCCCAGCAAATTGGAGCAGGACCCCCAGTCACGAATCTTCGTCCAGGTCATCGAACCACCATACCCGCTATAGCCAGAAACTGGCCAGGAGACGCTGTTGTAGCGGTTGACCGCGCACGCGCCCTCCCAGTTCCACTCAAAGACATAGAGGGTGGTATAGTCCGCGTTGGCCGCGAAAACGATGCCCGCCTTCCCCTCCGAAGGCGCGTAGCCAGGGAAAGGCATCTCCGCCTGCGCAAAGAAGTGG
>JAAZNO010000415.1 GCA_012798275.1 Chloroflexota bacterium | reverse complement strand
GTTGCCGGGCGAAAAAAGCCGTGGGATCGTATTCCCCGGTTGGCGGGTCTTCCGCGAGCAGCAGGGGCAGGACGGTGTCGTTCCCTGGCTCGAGGCTAGAGGCGGTGATGACGAGGGGCAGCTGCAGCCCGTTGGGGAGCAAGTATTGCTGGTAGGCCTGCCGATAGCGCAGCGTGCTCCAGCCCTCGGTCCCCTCCGCGTCCGGTGTCATCTGATATTTGCCGGTCAGTTGCCAGCTTTGGGGCCAGCAATACTCGCGCACGCCGAGCAGCGCCGCCTGGCGCATGCCGGCTGCGATGGCGGGCAGGAAGGCGCCCCACACCGGCAGCGCCGGCGTCCCCGCCGCGAAGTTGCCGATGACGCATTTGAATCCCAACGTCTGCATCAGGGCCATGCGGGCGATCTCGAATTCCGCATACCAGCGCATGGCGTCGGCGGCGCTCCAGACTGTCTCGGCGGGGCCTTCCCAATAGGGGATGTAGGGATGCGCCTGATAGAGCGGGCGCTGCGCCGCGACGAATTGCACGGCGGCCTGCTCGGGACTGAGTCCCTGGCGGCGCTGCGATTGCGGATCGGGCCCCATGTGGGGGACCAGGCCGATCACCAGCGTCCCGGCGGGGACGTTTCTGGCGGCCTCCCAGGCGGCGGAGAATTTGAGGAGCGTGGGGCGGGCGGCGAGGAGCTTCGGCAGGTCGGGAGTGGCCTCCAGCACCTCCAGGCCCAGTTTTGGAGGAATGGCCGGGGTTTTGGCCGCTGCGCCGGCCGGTCGTGCGACCGTACCGGTTGCGCGGTAAGTCCGTTGCAAGTGAGGCGCGGCAATCTGCGTCATGGTTTTGCTCCTCAGCAAATCAGCGAATCATTGACGTTCACACGTTCGCACCGTCGCACGTGGGGACGGGTTCTATTTTCTGCGGTGCTTTTTCACCTGGATGAGGTGATTTTGACGATCTCCCCCTCCGGGGTGACGGTCGCGCGTACCAGGCGCCTGAGCGTTCCCCCTCCGGGCAACGGCAGCTGCCGCTGAAACGTCAGGATGAGGAGCTCTCCCGCAGCTCCCGGCGCCGGTCGTGAGGCGATTTCCGGCTCTACGCCCTGCAGCTCGGGGAACTGCGCCCAGACCTGCCGTTTCACTGCCGCGAGGTGACGGGGATCGAGCTCAGCCAACGCGCACCGCCTCCGGTCGGAGCGACGCCGACGCTGCGGCGGGCTCCGCGAAATGGAAGTCGCCCAGTAGCTCCGCCAGCGTGTGTCGCCGGGCGGACGTCACTGCGGCGTGACGGGCGGTCGGGGAAGCGCTCTGCTCCTTCAACCCCGTGGCGATGAGCGTGATCTGCACGCGCCCCCGCAGTTCGGGGTCAATGGTCACCCCGAAAAAGATGGGGGCGTCGGGTTTTGCCGTCTGCGCGAGGGTGTCCATCGCCTCGCTCACCTCAGCCAGCGTGAGGTCCTCGCCGCCGCTGAAGTTCACCAGCAACCCCTCGGCCTCCTGCACCGTCTCGATGTCCATGAGCGGGTTTTCGAGGGCGACGCGGGCCGCCTCGAGCGCCTTGTCTTTGCCCTCGGCGTGCCCGATGGACATCAACGTCCGCCCGGCATTGCTGATCACAGATTTGACATCGGCGAAGTCGAGGTTGATCAGGCCGGGATGGGTGATCAGCTCGGTGACGCCCTGCACCCCCTGCCGCAAGACTTCATCCGCCACGCGAAAAGCAATCCCCAGCGGCAGGCGATGGTTCACCACTTCCAGGAGCCGCTCGTTGGCGACGACGATCAGCGCGTCCACCTCTTCCTGGAGCTGGGCGATCCCTTCCTGCGCGGCGGCGAGGCGGCGCGGCCCTTCGAACAGGAAGGGCTTGGTGACGATACCGATGACCAGCGCATGGGCTTCCCGCGCCAGGTGGGCGATCACGGGCGCCGCGCCGGTGCCGGTCCCGCCGCCCATCCCTCCGGTGATGAAGATCATCTCGGCATCCTGGACGACCTCGCTGAGCAGCCGCTGGCTTTCCTGCGCCGCGCGCCGTCCGATTTCGGGATCGCCGCCGGCGCCCAGGCCATGGGTCAATCCTGGACCCAGGCGAATCTTGCAGGGCGCCTCGGATTGCAGCAGCGCCTGCGCGTCGGTATTGGCGGCGATGAAGGAGACGCCGGGGATGCCGATCTGGATCATGCGATCCACCGCGTTGCAGCCAGCGCCCCCTACGCCGATCACTTTGATGCGGGCTTTATCTAACCGTTCTGTTCCCATCCTGGATCACCCCCTGAAACGCTTACGTATCCACGTGCCCATGTTGTTCACACGAGCGGATATGGCGTGTCAATTGCCGCAGCGGCTGCCTGCGCCTCCATGCGCGCCGTCACTTCGGCCCACCGCCGCGCGTCCCACAGCTCCAGATGACTGTACATCCCCACGATGACGGTGTCGCCGGCGATGCCGGCGTAGCGCCGCAGGGCGTCCGGCAAGGGAATGCGACCCTCCGCGTCGGGTGCGCAGTTCACCGCTCCCGAAAACAGCAGGCGGGCCAGGGCGCGATCTCCTGCCCGCGTGAGTTGAAGTCGCGTGTGGATTTTCTCTGCCAGCTGCTGCCAGGCCCCGGCAGGGTAGATCACCAGGCAGCGCTCCAGGCCCCGCGTGAGCGTGAGCCCGTCGCTGAGCGCCGTCCGCAGTTCTTCCGGCAGGACGAGGTCGCCCCGGTTGTCCGCTGTGCAATGGAGTTCACCGAGAAACATGGTTCATCCTAACGCTTTATTCTCGCGCTTCATTCTCGTGCTTCATTTTCGTGCTTCATTTTGACATGACGGCTTTGAGAATGGCGCCGTGTTCGTCCACGGTGACCGTGACTACCTGCCGATGGGCGCCGTCGCCCTCGATGGGGAAATCCTTCTCCAGGGTGAAGGCCCATCTGGCGACGGGCCGGCGCGATCCGCGCGACTTGGCGCGCGACATCTCCGGCTCGCTCTCGCTCAGGATGACCGGCACGGCCTGGACGCGCGCTTCCGCCAGATAGGGAAGGCTGGCCTCGATGCGGCCTTTGACCGCGGCGACCAGGCTTTCGGAGAGCAGGCTCTTCTGATCGCGCGCTTGCCGTTGATAGACGAGCGGCGGGCAAAGCGCTTTGCTCACCAGCTCGATGTTGCCATCGGGGAGCCCCGGCAGCGCCGGGTCGCCGTAGAGCACGAAGCTGAGCAGCGTCTTCTGATCCTCGCTGTCCAGATAGCCCTGCCGCTCTTGCATCTCGCGCGCCAGGCTGACCTTGGCGTATTTGAGCGCTTCGCCGATCGGCAGCTGGGCCAACAGCCCTTTCCAGAAATAGCGGGCCAGGAGGTCCGCGCCGATCAGTGGCGGCGCGACCGTCCCATAAGACACTTTGGTCGAGCCGATCACCGCTCTGGCCCGCGCGGCGAGAAACTTCAGCGCCAGCGAGGCGTCGCTGTTTTTGCCCAGGATGTTGGCGCCGTAGCAGGCCTCGCTGAAGACGATCGCGCCGGCGTAGTCCTCCGGGCGCAGGTCTTCGGGGCGCAGCGCGACGGGGAACAGCTCGTAGGTCGCCGGAAAGAGGGCGTCGCGCTGCCCGTACCAGTTCGGCCCGTCCTCGATGCCGTGCAGATTGAAGTAGCTGAACGGCGCATGGCGCACCGGTTTGAATTCCTGATAGGTCAGCGGCGGTGAGATCCGCAGGGGCTGACGGTCGCCGAGGGTCTGCAACACCTGGCGCGAGGCCTTGCGCCAGATGCTGGCCGAGTAGCCCAGGCCCGCGCGCGGATCTTCCCTCTCACCGTCGCCCCGCAGATGGCGCAGCAGCGCCGTCCACGCGCCCTTGTCCGTCGCCGCTTTACGCCGGTGCGCGCTGATGGCCTCTTCCAGCAGCTGCAGCAGCACGGTGACCGGTTCGCCTTGCCCGTCGGGGAGCCGTCCGATGGCCCGTTCGGGGATGAAGTAGTTCGCGTCTTGCGAGGCGTAGGGATTGTCGGAGGGGACGTCGGCGTCCTGATCGTTGATGGGGTTGGGCAGCCGATGGAAGGGGATGATGGCGTCTCCCCCCACGATCAGGATATAGCGGAGCGCCTGCTTGCGCGTCTTGAGGAAGGCGTCGAGGGATTCGATCAGCCCCTTGATCTTCCAGGGGTGCGTGGCGTCTACCGGTTGCAGGCCATAGGGCGCCAGCGAGGCCGCCTCGTCTACGTAGACCAACAGCGCGTTGAGGTCCACATGCGCGGAGACTGCCAGCTGCAGCTGCTTGAGGGCATCATCCACCAGCCGGAATCCTTCCTCGCCATAGCGTTCGCGCAAGGCCTGCCGGCTGGAGAGGATGAGATACACGGCTCCTGAGCGGCTCCAGCCTGCCTGTGACGGCATTTGGGGCTCGAGCAGCAGCGTGGTGATGAGCTGTTCCATCTCGACCTGCGCCTCCACCAGCGCTTTGGCGGTGACCTCGGCGCTGGTGGGAGCAAATACGGTGGCAGGAAATGGCTTCAGGTTGGACATGCGGCGGCTCTCTTGGTTTAGGTGTGGGGTTGGCGTTGGCAGAAGATGGAAACGGCGCTCACGGCTGCCCATTGTTTGTAGATGGCGGCGTCATCCGGCCGCAGTTTGATCGCTTCCCGCAGCATTGCCGCGGATTGCCCGTACTGCTTCAGCAGCTTGTAAATCAGACCGGCGCTGTAGTAATACTCCGCCGCTGCCGGTTCCAGGCGCGCGGCTTCGAGATAGGCATCGAGCGCTTCATGATACTTGCCCTGCAGCTCACAGGTCTGTCCCAGCTCGTGATAGGCCTGCGCGCGCCGGGGGTCGAGCTCCAGCCCGCGCCGGAAATGGGCGATGGCCTTGTCGAGGCGACCGAGACGGCGGCACACCCTCCCGACCTGCAGATGATTTTCGACGCGGTTAGGCGCGATCACCAACGCTTGCTCATAGACCTGGAGCGCTTCATCATCGCGTTCCAGCGCCTCGTAGGTCGCGCCGAGAGCGGTGTAGGCCTCGAGGAGCTGCGGGGCGAGAGCGATGGCCTGCTCCAGGTATTCCAGGGCTTGCGGATACTGCGTGTTGCTCTGACAGGCGAGACCGAGCCGATAATGGGTCTCGGCGTCTTCCGGCTCGAGCCGCAACGCCTGCTGATACGCCGCGATGGCCTTTTCCCATTCCGCCCGCTGCTCATGGAGCTGCGCCAGACGTCGGTAGGCCGGGGCGTCATCCTGCTTCAAGGTCAGCGCGCGCCGATAGTGCGCCTCGGCGTCTTCCCATTCGCCCAGCGCCAGCGCCGCGTCGCCCAGGCCGAGCAGACAGGCCGGTTCCATCGGCGTCAGCGCGGCGGCGTGACGATAGGCGTCGCGCGCCTGCAGCGGCTGTGCCTGTCGCTGATAGCAATCTCCCAGCTCCAGCCACCACTCCACCTTATCGGGACGGAGTTGGAGCGCCTGTTCCAGGAGGGACGCCGCCTGTTTATCGTTGTTCATGGCGAGGTACGTGTGGGCGGCGTTGTACAGATACTCCGGGTTGTTGGGCTCCAGGTCCGCGGCGCGCAAATGCTGTTCGATGGCGATGTGATGGCGGCGTTGCGCCTCGAGGATTTTGCCCAACGCGTTGTGCCACGCGGCGACGCCGGCCTGGAGATTGATGGCTTTGGCTATCGCCGCCCCCGCCTCTTGCAGCTGCCCCGCCTTCTGCAGGATCTGACCGAGCGCGTAGGGATAGAGCGCTTCCGTGGGGGCCAGCTCCACGGCGCGGGAGAGCGCCACGACCGCCTGTTCCGGCTGCTGCAATGCCTGATGGGTCAACGCCAGCTCGTAGTGCGTCTCGGCGTCAGCCGGCGCCAACGTCTCGGCGAGGCGCAGCTCCCGGAGACTGGATGACCCTTCTTCCTTAAGACGGAATGCCCGTCCCAGCTGGCGATGGTAGGCCGCGTTGTGCGGTGCGGCCTCGACCGCTCGCTGCAGGTGCTCGATGGCTGCGGCCTGTCTGCCGTTGAGGGACAGAATCTCACCCAGCATGGCGTGAAGCGCCGCGTTGCCTGGATCATGCTCCAGCAGCTGCTGCAGGTCTTGGATGGCGGCGCTCACTTCGGTGGCGCTTGGGTGGACGGTGGGGATGCCGGCGTCCCGCAGCGCCAGCGCATAGCGCCCGAATCTGGCGAGGGAGCCGGCGGCGCTCAGTTGATAGCGGGACTCCTCCGGCTTGAGCGCTGCTGCCCTGGCAAAAGCGCGCCAGGCCTTTTCCATAGCGCCCTGATGCTCGAGCAGCGCCCCCATCTGCCAGTGCGACTCCGCATCGGCGTCATCCTGAGCCAGGATGGCCGCGAAGACTTGCGCGGCTTCCTCGTCGC
>JAAZNO010000414.1 GCA_012798275.1 Chloroflexota bacterium | reverse complement strand
GGCCGAAATAACGTGGGCACGTGGACACCGGGGCGCGTGTCCACGCGCCCCGTGGACGTGTTCAGCCGTGAGCTGTCTCTCCCCGGCGCGATGGGAAAGATTCCGGCCTTTTTCTCCTTGATTTAAGCTTTGACCTGTGTTATAATGTGACTCGCACAAGGGCATAGGTTTTACGCCGAAAAGTGGGGTCCACCCCACTTTTCTTTATAGATTGCAGGGGAATGCCGTAGATGGAGGGAGTGGCCGTTTCATGAAAAGCGAGTTTGCTCTGGCTTTCAATCAGATTTGCGCCGAGTACAACCTGCCACGGGACACCGTCCTGGAGGCGGTGAAGGCGGCTTTGGTCACCGCTTACCGGCGGGATTGGAAGGTCGGGCCAAACCAGAATCTGACCGCCGAGATCAACATGGACACGGGGTTGGCGCGGATCTTTCTGGAAAAGACCGTGGTCGAAGAGGTTAAAGACCCTGACCTGGAGATCGAGCTGGCCGAGGCGCGGCGGACCAGCCGCACCGCACAGCCGGGCGATTTGTTGCTGGTAGACGTCACCCCCCACGACTTCGGACGCATTGCCGCTCAAACCGCCAAGCAGGTCATCACGCAGCGCCTGCGCGAGGCCGAGAAGGAGAGTCAGATTTCCCGGTTCAGCCGCCAGGTGAATGAGATCATCATTGGCACGATTCAGTCCATTACCCCGCAGGGGATCATCTTGCATCTGGAGCGCACCGAAGAGGCGCAGATGCCGCGCCATGAGCAGATTCCCGGCGAGCGCTACCGCCTGCATCAGAAAATCCGCGTCTACGTCCTTGAAGTCAAGCGCTCGGCTCGCGGCCCGCAGATCGTGGTCTCGCGCAGCCATGCGGCGATGTTGCGTCGCTTGCTGGAGCTGGAAGTGCCGGAGATTCGCAGCGGCCTGGTGGAAATCAAGAGCATTGCCCGCGTGGCCGGCGTGCGTTCCAAAGTCGCCGTCGTGGCCCGGCAGCCGGGCGTGGATCCCGTCGGCACCTGCGTCGGTATGCGCGGCATTCGCATTCAGACAATTTCCCGCGAGCTCAACGACGAACGCATAGACGTGGTTCAGTGGCATGAGGATCCCGAAAAGTACATTGCCAGCGCCCTCAGCCTGAATACGGTCCTGAGCGTGGTGCTGGATGAGCAGAATCCCGGCGGGAAGACGGCCTCTGTAGTGGTGCTCGACGATCAGCTCTCGCTGGCCATTGGGCGAGGGGGCCAGAATGCACGCCTGGCCGCCATGCTCACCGGGTGGCGCATTGACATTCAGGGCGCCTCGGAAGCGGCTCTGTGGGCCTTGCAGCGCGTCAACGAACAGCCCGATCTGCTCGCGCACCAGAAGGACAGCGTCGCGTTGGTCCCACAGCTGGCGGCGATCCTGCGCGCGCACGAGGGCACGCAGGATCCTTACAATGATGAGGAACGCCGCGTGATCAAGACGGTGGTGGAGGCGGTCCGCCTGGCGGAAATTGCCCGCCGTGAGAAAGAGCACCCGCTCTCCCATCAGACGCGCGCGCGGCTCGCGGCGCAGGAAGTCGCGGCGCAGCAACAGCGCGAGGCCGCGGCGCAGGCACGGGCCCGGGTCCCCCAAAGCGCTTATCAGCGGCCGTTGGAGACGCTGACCCTTTCCGAAAAAGTGCTGGGACACTTGCAGCGCAACGGCGTGACGAATGTGGGCCAGGTGATGGAGCGCATCGCTCAGGGCGACGAGGCCTTGTTG
>JAAZNO010000413.1 GCA_012798275.1 Chloroflexota bacterium | reverse complement strand
GCACGCTGCGTGCAACGCTCGCAGACTCACTCAAACCGACCTGACCGCAAAGAGCACAGAAGTCCGCAGCTTTGGAAAACGAAAAGACGCCGCTGCCCCTGGCCTATCGCCAATATCGCTCCAGCAACGGCGTCTCTCGAAGAGCGTAGAGATGTCCCAAAATATTCACAGCGCACAGTAATGACGCTCTTCCATCCCACTTACGGCCAGCATACCGCGCGCTGCCTGCCATGAAAAGCGCCAAAGAGCTGCTGTCCACCCCGCCAAATGGCGGGGACACCGACCCTCAAGGCTTACCTCCCCGCTCGATAGTCATCCAACCCAATTTGAGCGCTTCCGTCACCGCTTCGGTTCGACTGTGAACATGCAGCTTGTCGTAAATGTCTGCCAGATGTCCCTGCACCGTCCGATGACTGATGGCCAGCGCCTGACCGATTTCCCGGTTGGTCTTGCCCTGCGCCGCAAGTCGCAACACCATCAGCTCGCGCTCTGTCAGCGGCTCGATAAAAAGCGGCGCCTCGTCCTCTGGCGCAGACGGCATTCTGGCGTGATGCACTACCTGCGTGGCCACCTGAGGACTGAGGGCGACATTTCCGCTGTAGACCTGCCGCACCGCGTGGATGACTTCCTCCATGCGCGCAGTCTTCAGCACATACCCATCCGCGCCAGTTTTGAGAAGCGCCAGAACCTGCGGGACCGCGTCATCAGCGGTCAGAACCAGAATGCGCACGCGCGGATAGTCGCGCTTGATCCGCTGCGCGGCCTCGATGCCGGTCATCTGCGGCATGTGCAGATCCAGCAGCACCACATCCGGCGACACCTGCGCCAGCTTCCGCAGCAATTCCAGCCCATCGCCGACCTCAGCCAGCACTTCGATGTCGCCTGCCGACTCCAGAAATCGGCGAATGCCCTGACGCACGAGGACATGATCGTCTGCAATCACCACTGAGATCTTTGCCATCGCTGCCCCGCCTTCTGAGCAACGCAGAATCAGGGCCCTTTGGGCCTGACTCCGCCCGTCCCCTTCACTCCCGTTCAGACCTTCACGAGGCCGTCGAAGCCATACACCTTGAGGTCAATCCGTCCGAGCGCGTTGAAGCAGATCCCCTCGGACTCCAGGCGCAGGCGCTGCTCGCCGTCGTCGAAGAGGCTGATCGCCCCACGTCCATTGACCACGCGATGCCAGGGGACGCCAGCGGGCGCCGAACGAAGCGCCCAACCCACGGTGCGCGCGCCATGATCCCACCCCAACCATCGGGCAATCTGGCCATACGTCGCCACTTTTCCCGCAGGAATCTGCCGCACAAGGGCATACACAGCCTCAAATTGCTTGTTCATGTCTCCTCCTGCGAAAATGGCCCCGAATGAACACGAATTTCACGAATAAGATTAGAAATTCCTTGCCCCCGGGGCTGCTACGTCCTCAAACAACGCGCTTCAGCGCGGTTGGCTCGTGCCAGGCTGGGGATTCTATCCCCAGCCGAACCGGTGAGCCGTCGCCGTCGCTGCTCACGACTCACATTTTCATCCTTGGATGATGTGCGCCAACACCTGGCGTCTCCTACACGTTCTCCCGTTGCCACGTTCGCACAGCCGGGCACTCACTCCACCGTGACGGTAATCACGTCGCCCGCAACCAGCGTTCCCTCCGGCGTGACGCCGCTCACCGTGAACCGATGCGGGCCGGGCGCCAGCGTCCAATAGGCGGTATAAGGCGGTGCATCGAAAACGGCCAGCGGCGCGGCATCCACCCACAAAGTCACCTCATGCAGCGGCGCCGCCGCTTCAGCGCTGACGGCAATCCGCTGAGACGTCGGCGCGACCGCCGGGTCGTAACGATAGACCGCGCCGGCGTCGGGACGCAAAAGCCGCAGCGGAATCGCGGCCGCCGTCGAGGCCCCTGGGACGTCCGCCGCGGCGTATTCCAGGCCCTGCTCGCGCGCCCAGGCCTGCGCCTCCGGTGGATAGCGCACCACGACGCGATCTCCCACCCGCTGATGCAGCTCGCACACCGTCTGCGGCGCGGTCCCGGCGAGGAACCACTCCGTGACCCGCTGCGGGCAATCGGGGCCCGGCAGCTGCCCCGAAAGCGCACAGACCTCCACGCGGACCAGCCCTTCGGGCGGCTCAAACGACTGCGGCGGACGCCCCTGGAGCGCCAGCTCCATCACGTCATGCCAGATCGGCCCCGCCCCGCTGACGCCGCTCACGTTGACCATGGGAGCGCCGTCAGCATTGCCCACCCACACTCCCACCGCCAGGTCAGGCGTGTAGCCCACCGTCCAATTGTCACGGAAATCGGTCGTCGTGCCGGTTTTCACCGCCGCCGGACGCGACAGCTCCAGCACGCTCCCCACCCCAAAAGTCGGCACCCGCGCCAGGTCATCGCTGAGGATGTCGGTGATGAGGAAAGCCACGCGGGGATCGAGCACCTGCGGACCGCGGCCACTGGCGTTCGACACCAGGACTCGCCCTTCCGCGTCCTCCACCCGCAAAATGGCGAGGGGAGTCACGCGCGCGCCGCCGTTGGCAAACGCCGCGTAGGCCGCCGTCTCCTCGAGCAGGCGCACCTCGCCGCCGCCCAAAACCGCCGCGAGACCCAGATCCGCGCGCTCGAGGCTCGTCATGCCCAGACGTCGCGCCAGCGCGGTGAGCGAGTTCACGCCGATGCGCTCCATCACCTGCACGGCCGGAACGTTGTACGAAGCGGCAAGCGCCTCGCGTGCCCGCACGGGACCGCGGAAAAGGGCGTCGTAATTCTGGGGCACGTAAGGCAGCCCCTCGCGCGTCGGGAAGGCCGTCCGCACGTCGAACAGCAACGAAGCGGGGGTCAACATCCCCTGTTCGAAAGCCGCGGCGTAGGCAAGCGGCTTGATGGAGGATCCCGGCTGACGCAAGGCCAGCGCCGCATTCACCGCCCCGGCGATGCGCGCGTCGAAGTAATCCGGACTGCCCACCAGCGCCAGGATCTCCCCCGTCTGCGGATCGAGGGCCACGACGGCGCCATTCTGCACGTGATAGCCGCCCGGCGGACAGTTCTCCGGGCGCCCTGCGCACGTCGCCAGGCGCTGCAGGTGCTGCCGCAACACATCACGGACAGCCTCGTTGAGCGCACCATCCAGCGTTGTGATGATCCGCAGGCCGCCCGCCTCGAGGCGCTCGCGCCCCAACTCCCGCTCCAACTGCCCGCGGACGTACATCACAAAGTGCGGCGCGCGGATGTTGAACGGCGTCGCCGCGAAGTACAACGGCTCCTCCCGCGCCAGCGCCGCCTCATCAGGCGTGAGGTAGCCCTCGGCGACCATCCGCTGCAACACGACCGCCTGGCGCGCCTGCGCCGCCGCGAGATCTTCCAGCGGATTGTAGAGCGCCGGCGCCTGCGGCAAGCCGGCGAGCAAAGCACATTCCGCCAGGTCGAGGTCGCGTACGGACTTCCCAAACAGCGCGTGCGCTGCCGCCTCGACGCCATAGGCCATGTTCCCGTAATAAACCTCGTTGAGATAAAAAGTGAGGATTTCGTCCTTGGTGTAGCGACGGGTCAGGCGGACGGCGAGCACGACCTCGCGGAACTTGCGGGCGAGGGTCTGCTGAGTGCGTTCGCTGGGACTGAGGAGGAGGATACGCGCGAGTTGCTGCGGAATGGTGCTGCCTCCCATCACGACTTCGCCGTGACGCAGATTTTGCCACAACGCGCGCAAGATGCCCCGGAGGTCAAAGCCGGGATGCCGATAGAAACTGGCATCCTCGACCGCAAGGGTCGCCTGACGCAAAGGCAGGGGAATTGCCTCAAGCGGCACAGGAGTATGCAGTCCCGTGTACGGAGGCAACATCTCGTACAGCAACCGCCCCTGGCGATCGTAGATCTTGCTGGTCGGCGCAGAGGTATACGCCGTGAGATCATCGGGCGCGGGTAAATCCACCAGCAGCCACAGTCCGGCGCTCACCACAATCACGATCCCAGCTGCGAGGATGCCTGCCAGCCACCGCAGCCAGAGAGTCCCGGCCTTGGAATGACAACGCGGCTTTTGCACGTCAATAGCTTTCACGCGAAATGAAAGATCAGCGGGAGGCCCCCGTTACTGATACACGACAAACACCGGTCGCGGTTGAAGGCGCAACACGTCAGCGGGAGTCATCAGTGGGACGTCATAGCCGTAAAAGAGCTTGAAGCCGCTGTATTCGAAACCCGGTTCCGCCGCATACTGAAGATGATCGGCAATCTTTGCCGGGGGCCCGCCAAAACCGTCAGCGTCCCAGATCAATTCCACCGGGGCATAAGGCTGGATGCGGTCCTTGTCCACAAACATGCAATCATCGAACTGATGGATGATGAGCAGCTTGCGTTCCCCGGCCTCCCAGGCGCGCTCCGTGAGCCACGCCTGCGCCAGGTTGACGCTGTCGCCGTCCATGCGCCCCAGGCGCTCCCCCGGAACGGTCCCCGCCGGCATCGTGAATTCGGGATCTAGCGCCAGATGCACGCCCCGCTGACGCACAAACGGCGCGATGTAGTCCAGTTCCATCAGCAACGGACTGTGCGCCGGCTGAATGTCAAGCACCGCCAGCAAGCCATTCGCGCGCGCCACATCAATCCACAGCTGGATAGTGGCAGTGGGCACGCGATGATTGTAATCGCCGTCCTCCCCAGGATAGGCGTCGGCGATGGTGACGACCATGTGAAAGAAGGGGACGACGGTCGTATTGGTGAGGAGGGTCTGATAGGCGGCGGCCTGCTCGCGCGCCAGAGTGACCGTCTCCGTGGGGGACACTGTCCCCAAAATGCCCAATCCCCGTCCCAGCGGCGTGCCGTACAGCCCCACCAGCATCCGCTTGGTGAGCGGCGAGAGGCGCTCTGCAGGCCAGCCGCCCGCACAGCGGGGCCGCGCCAGGCCGTTTGCCGGATCACAGGAGAAGTCGTCGAGCGGCGCCGGCGTCGGCGCAGGTGGCCTGACGGTCGGCGTGGCAAGGGGGGGTGAGGCGTCTGGCAGTGCGCTCCCCAACTCTGCCGCCAGCACCGACCCGGCCCCAACTCCGTCATCCGTCTCCACGGCCAGGGGGGATGGGGTGAACATGGGAAAGCTGGCAGTTTCACTGTGAGCCTCGAAAAACGAGCCCAGCAACACCAGCGCTATGCCTGCCAGCAGCAAGGCGACCCCTCCCATGAACCTGCGACGGTAGTTGATCATGGCTGCATTATACCGCGAGAGCGCGCCGCGTCCAGACGTCGCGGCGCGCTCCCAACCACGGAATTCTTTAGCCGCGCGCCGGCGCGTTGTCAAGAATCCCTTCGATCTCCGCCAACACGTCCTCAGAGAGCTGCATGTCGGCGGCGGCGACGTTGGAAACCACGTGTTGCGGCTTCGTCGCCCCGGTGATGGCAGAGCTAATCTCCGGGCGGCGCAGGATCCAGGCGAGCGCCAGCTGCGCCACCGTGAGCCCCAGGTGCTCCGCCAGCGCGCTGAGGCGACGTATTTTTTCGAGGTTGGCTTCGGTCAGGTCGCGCTCCAGCCAGCGACTACTCGCAGCGCGCGACCCTTCGGGGATGCCGGCGTTGTACTTGCCGGTGAGCAGCCCCTGCGCCAGCGGGCTGAAGACCACCACCCCCATGCCATGGCGCGCCGCCGTCGGCAGGATCTCCGGCTCGATATGGCGATCCAGCATGTTGTAGCGGGGTTGCTCGACCTGCGGCAGGTAGGCGTTGAAGCGAGTGGCCGTCCCAACGGCGGCTTCGAGCTGCGCTGCCGTCCACACACTCGTGCCCCAGTAAAGGATTTTCCCCTGATGCACCAGATCATCCATCGCGCGCACCACCTCATCCAGGGGGGTCGCAGCATCAAAGCGGTGACAGAAATAGAGGTCCAGGTACTCCACCCCCAACCGTCGCAGCGACCCCTCCACGGATTCCAGGATGTGTTTGCGGCTCAAGCCGCGATCGTTGACATCGTCGCTCATGGGCCAGAACACCTTGCTGCTGAGGACGAGATGCTGGCGCGCAACGCCCAGGTCGCGCAACGCCTGTCCCACGACCCGCTCCGCTTCACCGCCGGCGTAGCTGTCCGCCAGATCAAAAAAGTTGACCCCGTGCTCCACGGCAGTTTGGATGCACGCACGAGTCACCTCGATGTCTTCAGTGCCGCCAAAAGTCAGCCATGCGCCCAGCGAAATGGCGCTGACTTTGATGCTCGAACGTCCCAGATTACGGTATTTCATGGATTTCCTCCTTTGGAAAATAGAGAGCAGCGGTCAGCAGTCAGCGAATCAGCGAAAAAATCACTTGCGCGACAAAGGTACCGCCACTGACTAAAAAAAGCAAGATTTCCTGGTGATTGCTGAAGATTGAGAATCAACTTTTGCCCCCTATCCCCCGGCCTCTTCCCCCCGCGTGCGCGGGGGGAAGAGGAACTTTTTTTTGTGGGATTTTGCAGGCGGGCGTAGCCCGCCTGCAAAATCCCCTTATTTTTTCTTCCCCTCCCAAACGGCGCCTGTGCCGTTGGGGAGGGGACTAGGAGAGGGG
>JAAZNO010000412.1 GCA_012798275.1 Chloroflexota bacterium | reverse complement strand
GCTGCCGCCCGACGCTCCCCCGCTGGCGTATGTGATCGAACCCAAGTTCGACGGGCTGACCGTCGTGCTGCACTACACCGAGGGACAACTCACGCTCGGCGCCACGCGCGGCGATGGGCAGGTCGGCGAAGATGTGACCGCTAACCTGCGCACGATCCGCAGCCTTCCCCTGCGCATCCCTGTGACCGCCGAAGGCCCGCACCCCCCCGCCAGGCTCGTCGTGCGCGGCGAGGTGCTCATGCTGCTCAAGGATTTCGAAGCGCTCAACGAACGTCTCGTCGAGGCGGGGGATGCGCCCTTTGCCAATCCCCGCAACGCCGCGGCAGGCTCCTTGCGGCAGCTGGATCCCCGCGTCACGGCCCAACGTCCGCTCTCCTTCTTTGCCTACGCCATCGTCGCCGCCAGCGAAACGATCGCCCGCACCCAATGGGAAACCCTCGCCTACCTCAAAGCGCTGGGATTCCCCATCGCCGAAGAGGTCAATCGGCGCTGCATAACGCTGGAGGAAGTCACAGCATATTGCAAGGACATGACGGCGCGCCGCAACACCCTCCCCTACGAGGCGGACGGCCTGGTCATCAAGATTGACGACCTGGCGACCCAGGAGGCCCTTGGCGTCGTAGGCGGACGGCCGCGTGGGGCAGTGGCGTTCAAATTCCCGCCGCAGGAAGCCACCACCCTCTTGCGTGAGGTGGAATTCTCCGTCGGGCGCACCGGCGTCATCACGCCGACGGCGGTGCTCGATCCCGTCCCCATCGCGGGGGTGACCGTGAGCCGCGCCTCGCTGCACAACTTCGATTTCATCGCCGAACGCGATATCCGCATCGGTGATCGAGTGCTCGTGCACCGCGCTGGCGATGTAATTCCCTACGTCGTCGGGCCCATCCTCGATGTGCGTGACGGCGACGAACGCCCCATCACGCCGCCCGCTGCCTGCCCCTCCTGCGGGGAACCGGTCAGCCACAACGAAGGTGAAGTCGCCTACTTCTGCCTCAACAGCGCCTGCCCGGCGCAGCGGGTGGAAAAACTGCTGTACTTCGCGCACGTCCTGGACATCATCGGCCTGGGCAGCAGCACCGCCGTGCAGATGGTGCAACAAGGGCTGATCGTGGATCCCGGCGATCTCTACACGCTCACCAGGGCGCAGCTCCTGACTTTGGAGGGTTTCGCCGACAAGAAAGCCGATAATCTTCTCGAGGCCATCGCCGCCTCCAAAGCGCGCCCGCTGCCCCGCCTCCTGGCGGCGCTGGGCATTCGCGGCGTCGGCATCACCGTGGCGGAGACGCTCGTGCAGATCTTCCCCACCCTCGAGGCGTTGGAACACGCTCCCGAAGCGGCCCTGGCTGCCATCCCCGGCGTCGGCCCCGTGCGGGCAGCGAACATCCGCGCCTGGTTCGAGCGCCCCGGCAATCAGGAACTGCTCCGCAAACTCAGAGCCGCCGGGGTGAAACTGGCAGCAACGCCACAGCCGACACGTGTTCGCGAAACCCCGCTCGCCGGCCTGAGCTTCGTCATCACCGGCACGCTCTCGCGGCCACGAGACGAAGTCGCCGATTGGATCACCTCACAGGGCGGCGTCGTCACCGGTGCAGTGAGCAAGAAGACCAGCTATCTCGTCGTCGGCGCCGATCCTGGCGGCACCAAATTCAGCAAAGCCCAACAGCTCGGCATTCCCATGATTGATGAAGCCGGCCTGCAACAATTGGCGCGAGGAATGCCGCCCCAATCATAAATACCATCTCAGGAGGATCCCATGCGCATGGTAAATGAACCCACCTCCCCCCAGCAAAAACACCCGGCCCAACTCGTCAGCGATCTTTTTTGGAGCGAGGGGCTGCTGGAAAGCCTCGGTGATCCCGCCGGGCACATCAACAAGGACGGGCTCGACTACCTGACCTTCTCTGACGCCCGGCTGACGCCCTGGTCATTCACGGGACTACCTCCCGTGCGCGCCCCACAGCTGGAAGTCAGCCGCAGCGCCACACAGATGCTCTTCTTCAGCGAGCCAGAAATGTCCGAAACCGTGCGACGCCCGCCTCGCACATTGACGATCATGATGTACCTGCCGCTTGCCATCGTCCGCGGGGCCGCTCCCATGTTCAGCGACGCCAAACTGAGCGACTTCCTGGAATTCTGGAAGGGCGTCTTTGTGCCATTGTTTGACTGCTCCGTCCATTATCTGGCCGAAACCGGCGGGAGACTGCCCACCCGCACGCCGCTGGTTTACATCAACCGACAACACATCGAAGGCTATCTGGAAGCCTGACCACCCCAGGAGGGTCTTACACTCTCATGCGCACACCCGACGGACGTGAATGCCCCTATTACTACGCCGACATACAACGCTGGCACACCGGACACGAAGAATGTCGCCTGCTTGAAGCGCCGGGCGATACGGCGCAGTGGACCTCGACGCTGTGCGCGACCTGCCCCGTGCCGGCCATCCGCCGCGCCAACGCCTGTCCCACATTGAAGTTGCATGCGCGCATCGGACGCCGTCCGCCCCGCTTCTGGGAAAAGCCGCGGATGCTCGTCAGCGCCAGTTGCAGCAAGAGCGGCGGAGCTGTCGCCAATCCCTACAGCGGCTG
>JAAZNO010000411.1 GCA_012798275.1 Chloroflexota bacterium | reverse complement strand
GTCCCGTCGCCGCGGTCATGGGAAATGAAGCCGCGCTCGGAGAGCTCGCTCAGGCGAAAATCCGCTCTGGGAACATTGCGCACCAGGAAGTAGAGCGTCGGCTCCAACGCCGCATCCAACGTGACGGCCTCAAGCGTCGTGGCGGGGGAGAAGAAGGGCCTTTCATCGCCCGTGGTGAAGCAGGAACGCAGCTCCGCCGTGCTCGCGTTCCCGTAACGGTCCAGCACGCCGGGGCGCAGCTGCACGCAATAGCGCGTCCGCGGCGCTTTGGACCATGACACATTCAAAACGCTGCCATCCCAATAGGTGTAGCGATCTGCTGGGGCGACCGCCGGGGTGATGATGAGCCGGGGCAACAACGTCGGCTCGCTGATCGCGCCGCGGAAGCTGAGGCGCACGGATTCGTAGAGTTCCACATTGCGCGCCCCATCCCCCGGCGTGATGGCCACCGGGGCCGGATAAGGCAGCGTCGTAAACTTCCATGCCCACGCCGTTTCGAGAGGCGCCCCCGTACGAGATCTGGCCTGCTCGCTCACTTTCACCGTGTAGCGCGTTTCCAACGAGAGGGCTTGCGTGGGCGTGAAGACGAGCCGCGCGCCGTCATCTTCCCACGTCAGCGCGCCGGGCACCGGCTCCCCATTGACGGCGACCATGGAAAACGCGCTCGCCGTCGCCACGGGGTCCATCGGCGTGTTGAAATCCACCCGCACGGCCGTCTCCAGCGGCTGATCGAGGCTCTCTTCGGCAGGGAAGACGGCCAGCACGCGCGGCGCGGCCGTAGCAAAGGCCCAGCTCACCGGCTCCGCAAGGGCGGCGCCCTCCACACTTGTGACGCCCGCGGCCAGGTTGACGACGTACCGCTCGCCGGCGTCCCACCCCGGCAGCGGCGTGAACTGATACACCGAGGTGTTGATCCACACGCCGCTGCCGCTCAGCGTGGGGGTGATTTCCAACGGCAAAACGGGACATGCGGCTGCCTCCCCGGCAACCTGGCCCGTACAGTGCACCGGCACGAGGGCACGGTTGAAGGTGATGACGAGAGGGGCATCGCCGCGCAAATCCACGGCATCGGGCGCGGGGCTGAGAGCGGTGACCTGGAGCGGGCCGAGGGTCGAGAACGCAAAGGCGAGTGGCTGCCCCAGCGCCAGACCTTCGGCTGATCGCGCGGTCACGTCCAGCGCGACGCGATAGCGCGTCTCCAGCGCCAACCCCCGCGGCCGGAGCTGCAACGTGCGCTCGTCAGGCCAGCTCACCTCGCCGGCGACCTCGGGCGTCACCCGCAAAGCGGCCTCGACGGCCGCACGATCCATGGGACGATCGAAACGCAGCTCGATGAGCGCTGCGTCGGGAGCGACTTCCTGCCCCGGCAACGGCTGAAAGGCCACAATCGCAGGGGGCGTTTCCGGAATCACGGGGGCCTGGGTCGGGGCCGGCGTGGGCGAAGAGGTGACCTGAGAGGGTGACACCGCCAGGGGCAAAGTGCTGCAGGCGTTCGTTACCGTTGCCAGGAGCAACATCAACGAGAGGAAGCGTACACGCAACGAAAATTTCACCATCGTCAACCTCCAGCGACCGGATGCGACGAGGCGGGATGATGCGACGACCGCCTCTGCCGGGGAGCTCGCCCTTGAGCGCCAACCGGGCATGAAATCGCTCCTGGAGCCTCATCATATCACAAGCCGCAGAGGAAAGCAAACGAGGCGCGGCGATGGTCGCGCCTCGTCCACAAGCCAGGAATTACTCGGCCCCAATCAGGGTAATCTGACCAATGCCGGCTTGAATGTTGAGATAGAGGGTCGCTTCGGATTCGCCGTAGAGGTCGTTCACGAAATCATTGCCCTCGCGGTGCAGTCCACGGGTCTCCACGCTGCCCAGTCCCTTGTCTATCCGCACCCGCACGCCCATGTTTTCCGGCAAGTAAATCGTCGTCTCCCCGATGCCGCCACTCACGTTCACGTCCACGGTCTTTTCCCATGCGCCGCGCAAATCCAGCATACACGTGCCGGCGCCCAGATCCGCGTCAAGGCGCTCAAGCGTGCGGTTGTCGGTCAGATCCACTTCCATATCGCCCGCGCCCAATTTGAGATCCACGGTGCGAACGTGCAAACTGCCCAAATTGAGGATGCCATTGCCGGCGCCGATGTCTGCGCGGAATAACAGAGGCGCCGTAGCATTAAAGTTCAAATCCCATTCGTAACGGACCCTTTCATTAAAAGGGACATGGCGGGAAGGGGGTTGCCGGATGCTCAAACGGTCGTCTAGCAATTCGACTTGAGGTTTCCAGTCCGCAATGTTGTAGGCAAACTCCGCTTCGAGCAGCTCATCGGCGTCGCCCTCAACCGTGAGGTCGCCGGCGCCCATCATGATCTCAACGCGGAGCTCCTGACCGTCGCCCAAATCCGCCACACGCGACAGCTCTACTACCTGCGTCTCCCGTTGCAGTTCGCCGACCTGAGCGCGCTCCACCCCGACAGTCACGTTGGCTGACGCACAGCCGACCGACAACAAAATCAAGGTAGCCATGATTACAGCAAGCGTTTTCCGCATTTCTACCTCCCACCAGGCAGACTTCTCCTGCGCGAACAATTATATAGTACGCCTTTGAAAGATCAAAAGTTGCGGTTGCGCCACCGTCGGCGTTTTCATCCCCCGGCAGGAGCGTCTATCTCACACCAGGATCCTGAGTATAATGGCTGAACAATGACGTACTGAATTCAACGCTGGGAGATCAGGCCATGAAAAAGCGCATTTACATCGCCTACACCGGGGGGACCATGGGCATGCAAGGGACTTCGAGCGGATACGCCCCCGCTCCCGGCTTCCTGGAAGCGCAGCTGGCAGCGCTGCCAGAGTTGCGTTCCCCCCTCATGCCCGAATACGACATCCACGAGTACACGCCGCTGCTGGATTCTTCCAACATCACGCCGGCGGAGTGGCGATACATCGCTCAGGACATCGCCGCGCATGACGAGGACTACGACGGTTTCATCGTGCTGCACGGGACGGATACGATGGCGTACACGGCTTCGGCGCTGGCGTTCATGCTGCAGGGGCTGCGCAAACCCGTCATCCTCACCGGCTCGCAGATCCCGCTCTATGAAGTGCGTAACGACGCCCGCGAAAATCTCATCACCGCGCTGCTGCTCGCGGCCAACTACC
>JAAZNO010000410.1 GCA_012798275.1 Chloroflexota bacterium | reverse complement strand
GGGTCGCCCAAATGTGCCAGCAAGACCCCGGCTTGCACCCGTTCCACGGCATTGAGGCCCCCCGTTTCCAGTAAACGGGCCAGGTGTACTTGCACGCGCCGCGCCTTTGGTTGGTTGCGCGGGCTGATCTCTCCCAGCGCGGCGTTTTCGACTAATGCCTGCCCCGCCAACAGCGCGCCGTAGGCGTCTGCTTCTGGTAAGGTTGCCCCGGGTGCAAAATCCTTATAGCAGAGCGCTTCTACCAATGACCACACGGCCGAGGCTGTGCCCCGCGCCGCCTTAGCCCCAGCCAGCAGCGCGGCTTCACGCCAGCGATTCGGCTCGTCCCGCGCCAGTTCTGCCACTTTGTCCGGATACTCGTGATCGGTCAGATGACACGCTGCCAGATACTCCTGAAACGTCCGGTGCGGGAAGGTATACACGCCCTCACCGCGTGGCAGAAGCAGCCCCGCTCGCTGGCTTAGATACTCTACTAACTGCGCCGGGTTCACCTCGGGGTTACGGCTCAAACGCAGCAAGCCGCTTAGCAAGTCGCCTTCGGGGATGTCCGCCGTGCCCACCAGGTCTGGTTGCCCCGCGTGCGCCGCAAAAGCCAGCTGCTCCAGCAGCGTGCGCACGGCATCGCGCTCGATCTTCAACCACTCCGCCAGACTGGGCTGCTGCACGATGACCTGGTCTTTTTCACGCACCACCTTGGGGCGCTCCCACCAATCGAGCAGCAAATCCACCGTATCGGCATACAGTTCTTCGCGCTTTTCCGGCAGACTTCCACCGCGCCAGGCATGCAGGGAAGCCATCAGCGTGAGCAGCAGCGGGCGTTCCGCCAGGGCTTGCAACCGGTCGCTGGCGAAGATGGCCCGCCGCAGGAGTTCCGCCCGACCTTCTGCATCGGCGGAATGCAGACCGCGCAAGCGCGCGATGTATTGATACCACCGCGCTACAAAGTGCGCGATCTGCCCTGGCGTGAAGGGAGCCAGTACGGCCTCGGCGAAATCACGCAACCGCCATTCCTGCTGCTGGTAGGCGTAGGTACGGCTGGTGACCAACACCCGCACCTTGCGGAAGGTCGCCGCGAAGTCCTCCACGGCCTGCTTGAGTTGCTCGCGCCGCCGCGCGGCTTCGGGTACCTCATCCAGGCCATCGAGCAGGAGCAGTCCACCCTCCCGCTGTAAAGTCTGTGCCAGATGTGGGGCGTACGCGTCCAGGGCCGCGGCTTCCAATTCCGCAACGATGAAGTTCCACAGATGTTTAGCCGTGGCTCGCTCCCCAGCGGGCGGCAACCCGCGTGCGGCGAAGTCGCGCAGCACCACCCGCACGGGCAGTAGCGCGCCATGCGTCCAGGGTTGCGGCGCAGGGTCTCTCGTGTCATTCTTTTCTCTGGGTAGCGGCTCGGTGAGCCGGCCCAGATTGATATCCGCACGACCCAACCGCTCGCCCGCCAGGCAGAGCGCCACGAAGCTCACGAACGTGCTCTTGCCGCTGCCAGGCTCGCCCAGCAACACCAGGCGTGGGTGACGCTCCAGTTGCGCCACCACGGAGAGGCGCTTGCCCGCGCCCCGCTCCAACGCCTCTGGGGGGCAATCGCGTTTGGTGTTCAGCCGTTCGCACTCTTCCGGCGTGAGGGTCAAGAGCGCTGTGTAGACCGCACTCAATTCCAGCCGCGCTTCGGCCTCACTGGCGACTTTGGGGTCAATGCCACTCAGGGAGAGCTGCCCGGCAGTCTCCAGCAGGTGATGGAGATAGGCCGCTTCCAGTTCGGCGGGGTCGCTGCCGGGAGAGCCGTGGTAATGGGTCTCGGTCTTGGTTCCCGTTACCACATCCCCACCGACATCATGAGCCTGCACCGCCCTCGCGCCCAGCGCCGTGGTGCCCGCACCGACCGCGACGGCGCCATCGCGGACAGCGGCGGATGTTGCCGCGCCGTTCTGCGCAGCGCCGCACGCCAGGCAGAAGCGGGCTTCATCAGGCAGCTGTGTGTTACATTGTGGGCATGTTTTCATAGATTCCTCCCCAGGCGTGATTTCGCCATCACGCGCTCCCGGAACGCGAAATGGATTTCGCGGCTACACGGACGGTTATCCGTCTTCGGTTATTTCTTGATCAAATCGCCCGCGACGTTGGTCTGCTCTTGTACGTGTTGCCC
>JAAZNO010000409.1 GCA_012798275.1 Chloroflexota bacterium | reverse complement strand
TCCGTGGATCTTCCAGTACCGCGATCGGAAAGACGTGCCCTGGGAGGAACGCCGGGCGGTGATGCTGGAGCACCTGGAGCGGATGGTGGCGCATTATGGCCCTCGCTATGGCGTCATTCACTTTCGCAAACACCTCGTCCGCTATTTGCGCGGCGCCGCCGTCCCCAAAGCGCTGTATCCCGCCCTGCTGGAAGCCACCCAACCGGAGGCGCTGCGGGCGCTTTTGGGCTCCATCGCCGCCGGGGACGGCGGTCAGTAAAAGTGTTTCCCGTGTAAGTCCTATCACATCAAGTTTTGGGAGTCGGTCCATGTCCACATTGCAGTCAGAGGAGCCGCGTTTCCTTGCGGACGGGGTGCGCCTGCGGCGCGCTGCGCCGGATGATGTCGAGGCCATTGCCGAGCTGCAGGCGCGCGCGCACAGCGACGCCGGTTGGGACACCCCCGACGAGGGGGTGCGGTTGTGGATCCGCGACCTGCTCACGCGCCCCCATCCGACCTTCCAGCCGGCGGATTTTGTCATGGTGGAAGTTTTGCAGACCGGGGCGATCGTCTCCAGCATGTGCTTGATCTCGCAGACGTGGCGCTATGGATCTATCCCCTTTGGGGTGGGACGCCCGGAGCTGGTGGCCACCCATCCGGATTATCGCCGCCGGGGTCTGGTCCGCGCGCAATTCGAGCTGCTCCACGCGCTGAGCGCCGAACGGGGCGAGCTGCTGCAGGCGATCACCGGCATTCCCTGGTATTACCGGCAATTCGGCTACGAGATGGCGCTCTCGCTGTATGGCGCGCGGATAGGATATGCGCCTCAGGTCCCCGCGTTGAAAGAGGGCCAGGTCGAGCCGTATCGTCTGCGCCAGGCTACGGAGGAGGACGTCCCCTTTTTGATGGCCGTCGAGGCGCACGCGGCGGCCCGTTCAGTCGTCGGCTGCGTGCGCGATGCGGCAATGTGGCGCTACGAGCTCGGCGGGCGTTCGCCGGAAGCGGCGGAGCGACGTCAATGGTGGATCATCGAGACGCCAGAGGGCGAACGGGTCGGTTTTCTGGCGCATCCTGCAGGGTTGTGGAACACGACGATCTCCGCCACGGCCTATGAGCTGCGCGAAGGTGTCTCCTGGCTGGCGGTGACGCCGGCCGTGGTGCGCTATCTGTGGGCCTATGGTGGCAGCAAAGGCAAGTGTCTCGCATTCAGCTTTAGCCTGGGAGAGACCCATCCCGTTTACGAGGCGTTCAGCGCGGGATTGCCCCGAATTCAACCGCCTTACGCCTGGTATGTGCGGGTGCCCGATCTGCCTGCATTTTTGCGCCACATCGCGCCGGTCCTGGAGATGCGACTGGCACAGTCGGTGGCGGCGGGGCATACCGGTACACTCACTCTGGGCTTTTATCGCAGCGGCGTGCGGCTGACGTTCGAGCGGGGCTGCCTCACCGAGGTCGCGCCATGGGAGCCGCAGGGGAACGATACCGGCGCCGCGGCGTTCCCCAATCTGACGTTCCTGCAGCTGCTGTTTGGCTATCGCGCGTTGGCGGAGCTGCGCGCGGCCTTCCCCGATTGTTACGCCAACGCCGAGGCGACGGTGCTGCTCAACGCGCTGTTCCCGAAGCAACCTTCCTCTGTCTGGCCTGTTTCGTGACGGGAGGACGTGTGAACGTGTGAATATGGGCACGTGGGGGTACAACTAATATTTGAGGTAATTGTGTGATATCGCAACTTCGACTCAGCACTGGCTCAGCGGTGATGTTGGGACTGGCGCAGGCGCAGATGGAGGCCTCGCCTACGACGTTGTACGCCATGGTGGGCGAGAGCTGTCAGGGCGCGTGCCGTTTCTGCGCGCAGGCCCGCGATAGCGACGCCGATCGCAAGTTCCTCTCGCGGATTGCGTGGCCTGCCTATCCTCTCGCGGAGGTGACGTCGGCGCTGAGCCGTCCCCATCCCCTGCGTCGGATCTGCCTTCAGACACTGCTGACGCCGCAGCTGCTTCCCGCGTTGCTGGAGAGCGTCACGCAACTCCATGCCGTCTCGCCGCTGCCGATCTCCGTGTGCCTGAATCCGATTCCCCGCGCGGGGTTGGAGGACCTCAAAGCCGCCGGCGTTGAGCGGGTCGGCGTGGGCCTGGATTGCGCTACCGAAGCCCTGTTCAAGGAGCTCAAGCCCGGTTTTAGCTGGGAGCGTACCCAGCGCTTTCTCGAAGATGTCGCCGCGGTCTTCGGTCGCAGCTCCATCCATTTGATCGTGGGCTTGGGCGAAAGCGATGCGGAACTGCTGCACAAAGTCCAGGCGAGCCATGACAGCGGGCACGCCGTGGCCTTGTTTGCGTTCACGCCGGTGCGCGGCGCGCGCTTGCAGCTGTCGCCGCCGCCCATCGAGCGGTACCGGGCGCTGCAGCTGGCGCGACAGTTGC
>JAAZNO010000408.1 GCA_012798275.1 Chloroflexota bacterium | reverse complement strand
GAGCGCGGGTCGCTGATCGGGCAGGCCCGCGCTCGCCGTTTCCACGTGCACCGCTACCACCTCGTAGCTGCCGCCGGCGATCTCGACGCCGCGCGCCAGCAGCTCGAGCAGCGTGCGGCTGTCCTTCCCCCCGGAGACGCCCACGGCGATGCGATCGCCGGCCTCAATGAGCGCGAATTCTCGCACCGCGCGTTTGACGTCGCGTAGCAGATAGTGAGCGATACTGTCGGGTGTCGCCATGGGGATACAACGGAAAAGTGAGTGAGCGACAAAGCGCCTTTTCGCTTTATCGCTTTATCGCCTTTCCGCCTTTTCGCTCAGCCGTTTCCCGTATTGCTGAGCGTAATATGCCTGATACAGCTCGCCGCTCTTGATGGGACGCCACCACCAGGCATTCTCCGCATACCAGCGCACGGTCTTCTCGATGGCTTCGGCGCAGGTGTGACGGCTTTCCCAGCCCAGGGCGCGGAGCTTGCTCACATCCAGCGCGTAGCGGCGATCGTGCCCGGCGCGATCCTCCACGTGTTGGATCAGGCTCGCTGGCTTGCCTAACGTCTCCAGTACAATCTGCGTCATCTCGAGGTTCGGCATCTCCGAGCCGGTGCCCACGTTGTAGATCTCGCCCAACGCGCCCCGGTGCAACACCACGTCAATGCCCTCGCAGTGATCCAACACGTACTGGTAATCTCGCATCTGCAAGCCGTCGCCGTAGACGGGGAGCGGCTGATCGTCGAGGGCGTTGATGGTGAAGAGCGGCACGACTTTCTCCGGGTATTGATAGGGGCCGATGTTGTTCGAGCCGCGCGTGAGGGTCACGGGCACCTGCCACGATTCCCAATAGGCCAGCGTCATCAGGTCGCCGCTGGCCTTGCTCGCCGAATAGGGGCTGCGCGGCGCCAGCGGATCGCTTTCCTTTGAGCGTCCCGTCAGCACCTGCCCGTAGACCTCGTCCGTGCTGATTTGATGATAGCGCTCCAGTCCCAGGCGCTTCGCGGTTTCCAGCAGCACAAACGTGCCGTAGACATCCGTCTGGATGAAGGAACCGGGCTCCATGAGAGAGCGATCCACGTGCGTCTCGGCGGCGAAATTGACGATGGTATCAATGGCGTAGGTCCGGGCGGCCTCTTCCACCGCCGCGGCGTCGCAGATGTCCCCTTTGACGAAGGCATAGCGCCCGGCGAATTTGGCGGCGACATCCTCCAGGTTTTCCAACCGGCCGGCGTAGGTGAGCTTGTCGTAAACCAGGATGAAATACTCCGGGTATTTCTCCAGCATGTAGCGGACGAAATTGGAGCCAATAAATCCGGCTCCCCCTGTGACCATCAAACGGCGCATAGCTCCTCTCCT
The DNA here is from genome assembly GCA_012798275.1 of Chloroflexota bacterium. Classification (GTDB taxonomy): domain Bacteria; phylum Chloroflexota; class Anaerolineae; order B4-G1; family SLSP01; genus JAAZNO01. Next base: position 1,138 of record JAAZNO010000408.1, on the reverse strand, counting down.
TGCCTCTGATTTGGGGTTACGGGGTGATTGTACCATGAAGCCCCTCCCGTGCCAACGCTTGCTTTTGAATCGCGAAGTCTTTATAATAGAAGTGGTTGTAACGGCTCACCGGTTCGACACGAGCCCACCGCGCTGAAGCGCGGTGTTTGAGGACGTAGCCGCCCCGGGGGCCAGGAATTTCTCATCTGATTCGTGAAATTCGTGTGCATTCGGGGCCATTCTCGAAGGAGGTAAACATGCAACGCCGAAGCCTCAAAGCGCTGGGATGGGTGCTTTTCCTGGGGATGATCCTGGCCGGCAGTGGACCGCGCTTCGCTGCCGCCGGGGAGATCGTTTTCGACCACTTCATGTACTTGCCGATCGTGCTCAAACCGCTCCCGGCCGCCGACCTGACGGCGGACATCGTCAGCGTGCCGCGCCCCTACGTAGCGGGGGCGCCCATCACCTACACGGTGACCCTTTTCAATGCCGGCCCCGAGACGTCCCCCGCGCTCACGCTCACCCACACGCTGCCCCAGGCGGCGCTGAACCCGGTCTTCGCGCCGAGCCGCGGCCTCTTCAACCCGGAGACGGGAACGTGGGAGGGCGTCACGCTCACCGCCGGCAGTCGGGTGACGCTGACCATCGCAGCGACTGTGGCCCTGACGGCCACGGGGATTTTGCGCGCCGGCGTCGTTGTCACTCCCAGCGGCGCCTATGACCCCAACGCTGCCAACAACCGGGCCGAGGACGCGAATCCCACCTTCCTTCCCATCACCGACGCGCTGCTGAATCCCGGCTTTGAGGCCGGGCACTGGTGGCAGACGCATTACGGTGAGCGGCCCGAGATGCCGGTGCCGCAGGACTGGATCGCCTGGTGGAGCATGGATACGTCTCAGGGGTTTGGGACGCCTGAAGTCGTCCGGTTGATTGACTGGCTGGATAATCCCGTCTATCAAGGGCCGCCGGCGCGGATTCACACAGGCAATCGCGCTTTCACGATGTATCGCTGGGGCGAATACCAGGGCGGATTGTACCAGCGGGTGGCCAATTTGCCGCCCGGCGCCCGTGCCGGGTTCTCCATCTACGCCCATGCCTGGACCTGCAACGACGATCCCCCGCCGGCCTTTTCCTGCGGGGACCCTTATTCGTTATTGTT
>JAAZNO010000407.1 GCA_012798275.1 Chloroflexota bacterium | reverse complement strand
GAGTTGATTCTCAATCTTCAGCAGTCGCCAGGAAACCTTGCGTTTTTTAGCCAATGACTGAACAGTTACCCTATGAGTGGTGACTACGACAACTTTCTACTCACTGCTCTCTATTTTCAGAGGAGACAGGGTATTTCATGGGCACCGATGATTTATTTTCCAAAGTGAGCCGGGCATTCCGAACGCGGTTCCTGCGCGAGCCGGAACTGGTGATCCGTGCGCCGGGGCGCGTCAATCTCATTGGCGAGCACACGGACTACAACGACGGCTTTGTGCTGCCGACAGCGGTGGATCGCGCCGCCTGGCTGGCCGTCGGCAAGCGTGAGACGCCGGAAGCGATCATCCGCGCACTGGACATGGGGGGCGACGAGATCAACTTTCCCGTGGATCGGATCGCCGCTTCCGCTGGCGGGTGGGGCGATTATCCCCGCGCCATCGTCTGGGCCTTCCTGGAGCGCGGGCTGCAGCCGGCCGGCCTGGAGGCGGTTCTGGCCTCCAACGTGCCTGTCGGGGCCGGCATGTCCTCTTCGGCGGCGGTGGAGATGGCGTTCGCCTATGCCTGGAATGTTTTAAGCCTTTTCGATTTGCCCCGTGAGGAACTGGCCTTGCTGGGGCAGCACGCCGAGAACACTTACGTCGGCGTGAACTGTGGGATTATGGATCAGATGATCAGTGCGTGTGGGCGGAGCGGACATGCGCTGCTGCTCGACACGCGCACGCTGGAGCGTCGCTACATCCCCTTGCCGGATGACATCGCCATTGTCGTCGCGGACAGCTGTGTGCGCCGTTCGCTGGCCGGCTCGGAGTACAACGTGCGGCGGGCGCAGTGCGAACAGGCGGTGCGCTTACTCCGGGATGCGGGCCTGGAGGGGATTCAGGCGTTGCGGGACGTGACGCCGGAACAACTGCAGGATCACGCCGCGGCGCTGCCGCCGGCAATCCTGCGACGGGCGCGGCACGTGGTGACCGAAAACGCGCGCGTTCAGGCGACGGTCGCCGCCCTGCAAGAGGGAGATCTCGAGACGGTGGGGGAACTGTTGAAGGAAGGACACCTCAGCCTGCGGGACGATTATGAGGTCAGCGCTCCCGAGCTGGATCTGCTCGCCGAAACCGCGTGGGAGGTCCCCGGCTGTTACGGCGCACGGCTTACCGGTGCGGGCTTTGGCGGCTGCATCATCGCCCTGGCGCAAGTTGAAGCCGTTGAGGGCCTCTCCTCCTTGCTTACCGCGCGGTATTTCGAGGCCTTTGAGAAGGAACCGGCGGTGTATGTCGTGCATCCGGCCGACGGTGTGAGCGCGCAGTAATGGCCTGTTGCCTGGCGGCTGCGGCTCGCGGCTTTTCCCTTGCGGTGACATTTGCAGTCCGAAGAGATTCCTTGCACACTTGTCCCCGCCTTGCGCCTGGTGCTATAGTGGAGACGGCGCACCGACTCTGGGCTGTGCATCCATTAAAATTCAGTTCGACTGCATCTTGAAAGGAGTGAACTTGATGAACATCGGGATTCCCAAGGAACGGACAGATGGCGAGGATCGCGTTGGTCTGACGACCGCCGGGGTAGGATTGCTGACCCGTGCGGGACATAGCTGTTATGTGGAAAGCGACGCCGGCAGCGCCGCCGGCTTCGATGACTATGATTACGAGCGTAACGGCGCGGTCATTCTCACCGACACCAGGGAGCTCTATGCCAAATCCGATCTGATCCTCAAAGTGCTCCGCCCGACGCCGGAAGAGATCGGCTGGATGCATTCCGGGCAGATCCTCATGGGCTTTTTGGGCTTGATGGCGGCGCCCCGGGCGGAACTGGAGGCCCTGAGCGCTCAGAAAGTCACGTTGATCGCCTACGAGATGATCACCCCCGATGGCGCTGATTATCCCGTCCTCAAGACCATGAGCGAGGTTGCCGGTCGCATGGCGCCGTATATTGCCGGCACGTTGCTGATGCGCAATCACGGCGGGCGCGGGGTCCTCCTCAACGGCGTACCGGGGATTTCGGCCGGCGAGGTGTTGATCCTCGGCGGAGGCACTCTCGGCGTCAATGCCGCCCGCGCTTTTCTGGGATTGGGCGCCAAAGTATTTTTGCTGACCCGTTCGTTGGAACGGCTGCGCTGCCTGGACGCGCAGTTCAATGGGCAGCTCACTACGATGATCTCTCACGATTTCAACATCGCTTTTGTCACCCGCTTTGCCGACGTCGTGATTGGCGCGGTGCGTGTGCCCGGCGAGCGCGCTCCGCAGCTCCTCACCCGGCAGATGCTGCGCACCATGCGCCCCGGCGCCGTCATCCTCGACTTTTCTATTGACCATGGCGGCTGTGTGGAGACGAGTCATCCGACGACGCTGGATGCCCCGACCTTCATCGAGGAGGGCGTGGTGCATTACTGCGTTCCCAACGTGCCGGGGGCCGTACCGCGCACCTCGACGCACGCCTTCAACAACGCCGCGTGGCCTTTTATCCGCGCGCTGGTCGAGTTGGGACCGGCGACGGCTTTTGCGCGGGTCCAGGAACTCAAGCACGCGGTCGTCATCCGCAACGGCGACGTGGTGGACAAGAAGCTCGAGGCCCTGCTTCGCAAGAGCTGAAGCGCATGGATTGGCGTGAGTGCTATCGCAGCAAGTGCGTCACCGCGTCGGAAGCGCTGGCCGCGACGATTACGTCGGGATGCCGGGTGTTCCTCACCGGCAACTGCGGGGTGCCGGCGGCACTGGTAGCCGCGCTGGTGGACTATGCGCCGCAGGTGCGGGATGTGGAGCTGGTACACGTGCTCACCGTCGGGCCGGCACCCTGGGCCGCCCCGGAGATGGCGGGACACCTGCGCTCCAACATCATGTTCATCGGCTCCAACGTCCGCCCCAGCGTGTGGGAAGGCCGCAGCGACTTCACGCCGCTGTTGCTCTCCGAGTTCCCCACCGTTTTTCGTCGCGGCGGCCTGCCGTTGGATGTGGCGTTGGCGCATCTTTCCCCGCCGGACGCCGATGGTTTCTGCTCCTTTGGCGTCGAGACGGGGCTGGCCAGGACCCCGGTCACGTCGGCCCGCGTGATTGTGGCCCAGATCAACCCGCAGATGCCGGTCGTCGCCGGGGACACGCGCATTCACGTGGAGGCGCTCGACTACATTGTCGAGGCTGAGACGCCCCTCTACGAGCATTGCATGAACGACGATCCCTCCGATCCGGTGGTGGAAAGGATCGCCGGGCACGTCAGCGAGCTGATCCCCGACGGCGCGACGTTGCAGCTGGGCATTGGCGCGATCCCTGACGCCATCTTGCGCTATCTCGTGGACAAGCGCGACCTGGGCATTCACACGGAGCTTTTCTCCGATGGCGTCATGCAGCTGACCGAAGCTGGCGTCATCACGGGCGCGCGCAAGACCCGGCATCCGGGCAAAATCGTCGCCGGCTTCGTCCTGGGTTCGCGAGAGCTCTATCGCTGGATGGATCGCAATCCCCTGGTGGAACTGTATCCTATCGAATACGTCAACGACCCGGCGGTGATCGGGCAAAACTTCCGTCAGGTCGCCATCAACAGCGCCCTGGAGGTGGATCTCACGGGGCAGGTCTGTGCGGATAGCCTCGGCCCCCGCCCCTTCAGCGGCGTCGGTGGGCAGCTGGATTTCATCTATGGGGCCTCGCGCTCCGAGGGCGGCGTGCCCATCATCGCCTTGCCGAGCACGGCCAAACAGGGCACGGTCAGCCGCATCAAAGCGCTGCTGACGCCCGGCGCCGGTGTGACGACGACGCGCAGCCAGGTGCACTGGATCGTGACCGAGTACGGCGCGGTGAACCTCTACGGCAAGTCCATTCGGCAGCGGGCGGCGAGCCTGATCAGCATCGCGCACCCCGACTTCCGGGATGACTTGCGCCGCGAGGCGGCTGTGTTGGGGTATGGATAGCGCCGCGAGTTGTCCATTTCGAAAACTGGCATAAAATTCACCCTGGAAAGGCAGAGGTGTTTTCTCGCCGACTTGTTGAGTTACGGGAGGTGTCCATTGTTCCATGCACTTGTAGCGGTCAAACAGGTGCCGGATACGACCAACATCCGCATTGATCCAGAGACAGGGAATCTGGTGCGGGAGGGCGTGCCGGCAATCATGAATCCTTACGATGCCCATGCACTGGCGGAAGCGGTGCGCTGGAAACGGCAGCTGGGCGGCAAGGTGACGGTCATCTCGATGGGGCCGTCGAGCTTCAGCTCCACCCTGCAGGAAGCGGTGGAACTCGGCGCGGACCGCGGGGTGCTGATCACCGACCGCAAATTCGCCGGCGCCGATACCCTGGCGACCTCCTACGTCCTGGCGGAGGTCATCAAAGCCATTCACCAGGAGGATCCCCTCCACCTGGTGTTTTTCGGCAAACAGGCCATTGACGGGGACACGGCGCAAGTGGGACCGGGGGTCGCCGTCCGCCTGGGATTGCCGATCGTCACCTACGCCGTCAAAATCCGCGAGGTGGATCTGGAGGGCGGGCGCGTGGTCGTCGAGCGCAAGACAGAACGGTGGACTGAGGTCGTGGAGACCTCGCTGCCGGCGCTGTTGACGTGCGATAAGGAGATTGCCGAAATCCCCTTTGCCCCGCTGCCCGATCTGATCCGTTCCCTGCGCTATGAGCCGGAGGTGTGGACGATGGAGGGGCCGTGTCCTTTCGATCCCGACCAGGTGGGGGTGAAGGGGTCGCCGACCATCGTCTACAAGATGGGCACGCCTCCCCTGCCGCAGCCCGGTGAGAAAGTCAACGCTCGCGAGCTGGGGGTCGAGGGGGCGGTCAAATTTGCCCTCGATAAGGCGACCGCGGCTGGCATCACGTCGTTGCTCCTGGGAGGTGCGCAATGACCGCGCGACGTTTCTGGGTATTCCTCGAGCAAGAGGAGGGGAAGGTGCATCCCGTTTCGTGGGAGCTCCTGGGCGTGGCACGCACCCTCGCTTCACAGGTGGCCGACGAAGCGGCGGCTGCCGGCGACACGGTGCTCGTCGAGGG
>JAAZNO010000406.1 GCA_012798275.1 Chloroflexota bacterium | reverse complement strand
TCTACGGTCGTATCCCCGAACCGGAGTCGGCGGAGGGACGGCGCCACGAAAAAGTGTGGGTGGCCTTACGGCAGGCCCTGTTTGCCAATCCCCTGTTCTTGCGCTTCACGCTGATTGCCCTTTTCTGGAATCTCTCGACGCAGCTGGCGGCGCCCTATTTCAGCGTGTTCCAGGTGGAGGTCCTCAAATCCACCCCTGCCATCATTGGCGCGTTGGGAACCCTCTCCGCGCTGACGGACGTGATCGGGCGCCAGGTGTTTGGGCGGGTGATAGACCGGCGGGGAGCGCGTTGGGCCTTCGCGCTGTGCACGCTCCTCATTCCCATTTTGCCCTTCATGTGGATTCCTCTCACGCGGCCCTGGCACGTCATTTTCGTCATGATTCCCAACGGCTTCCTGTGGGCGGGTTTTGATCTGTCCAACTTCAATTTGCAGCTAGAGCTCTCCGAGGCGAAGTACCGGACGCAGGCGATCGCCGCGCACTCGAGCTTGATCTCCCTGGCTAATGTCATGGCGCCCCTGTTGGGGGCGCAGGTCATCGAGACGTGGGGGTACGATGGGGATTTTGCCCTGTCGGGGGTGGGGCGCTTGGTGGCGGCGGGCCTGTTTCTCCTGCTGCTGCGCCCTTTCTGGCGCGGGCCGCTCGCCGCGGAGCAGCACGGCGCCTCGTCGCATCACGGGTGAGTGCGTCGCGGCTATTCGGTCGTCTCTGCCGTCTCGCGTCCGCGAAGGGCGCGGATCCGCTGTCCCGCAGCGTCAATCTCGAAGCGGCGACGTCCCGGCGCGTTGACCACGGCCTCGACGTCGCGCCGTCCGGCCCAGCGGAAATTGGGCAGCCCCTTGAGGATGTGCAGCACCTCGTCCAGGCTCGCGTAGCCCTCCTCATCGAGGGGGATGGGAAACCGCGCCGGTCGGTGATACAGCAGCAGCATGAGGAACTTGCTTAATTTGACCAGCCGGGGCGCAAGATCAGGACTTTCGGGCATCTTGACAGCTCCCTCAATTTCGCTTGTAATTAGATAAATTGGCTAAATTGAATAATGGGTGAGAATAAAGCCCCTATGTTGACAAAAACAATTGCTTCGACTCAGGCGCAGAATAATTTTGGCCGTATGTTGGACGACGTGACGCATAACCATACTCGCTACGTTGTTGAGCGGCGGGGCTTGCCTCAAGTGATTATACTCAGCCTGGAAGATTTTGTCCATACACTGAATCATGAGGAGGAACGCCAGACGCTGGATACGCTGCTCCGTGAGCTTCAGTCACACTATGACGTAGGAACGGTGCTGAGTTCTTCTGATGCAATTGAGACAGGCGGTTGAGATGGCTATGACACAACAACTTGCACTTTTTGATAGCGTTACTCCAACGCCGACCTATGGGGCGTCTGGCAATGGCACGGCTTTTCACGATCCGGCATTTGCTACCAATGCAGCGCTTCTACACGGAAAAGGTGACGTCGTCCGCACATCCCCACAGCACGCCTCCTCCAGGCTTTCAGACTCGTGCGGCTTTCTATAGTCCAAAAGTGTTGCGCAAAGTGTTATTTATTCAAGACTTTATCAGCGAGACGCTATTAGAACCTCTTGCAGCTTTGTTCCAATTGGCATTCGCTGCTACGATGGTGCAATACTCGAACTATTCCTATGAGCCAAGCCTGGGGCGGCGGGTTAGCGCGGGGAAGGCCGAGATTGAGGATTATCCTGTGGGAGAGACGGTGATCACGAAACTTTATGCGATGGCAGAGGACATTGCCTGGTTCCGGAATCAACCCGGCCTATCTCAAACTGAAGCGCGGGTCATCAATGACACGTTTTTTAACTATGAGGCCTATCTCGATCCAGCGTCGGTAGATTTGCTCGTTACATCGCCGCCGTATTTGAATAACTATCACTATAATCGTAACACACGCCCGCAGCTTTACTGGTTGGGGTATGTTAAACACCCCCAAGAGATGCAACCATTGGAGCATTTGAACTTTGGAAAATACTGGCAGACTGTGCGAGGTGAAGATACGCTGACTTTGGAATTCTCCTTGCCCAATTTGGATTTGGAAGATCAGTTGGCCACCTTGCGCTCGCGTCACCCGGAAAAGGGCGTTTATGGGGGCAAGGGATGGGCCAACTATGCTGTCGCCTATTTCAACGACTGTTATCGCTTTGCTCAAATTATGACGCGGCTTCTCAAGCCAGGCGGGACAGCCCTGGTGGTTGTTGGGAACAGCATTCTGCAGGGGCTCCTGATTCCCACGGATCAATATCTGGGGCAGATTGCGGAGCTGGCAGGCTTGCAGGTAGTGGGGGTTGAGATCCCGCGCGCTACGCGGGTGGGCAACAGCATCATCCAGTCCGACGTGCGCGTGAAAAAAGCCCAGGATTCGCAGCAGCTTTATGAAGCCATCGTGGAACTACGGAAGGGGTAATGCCTCGAGTGCAGCTAATACTTTCTCGATGATTGCTTCGCGGTCCGGCGCGACGCCTGTCAGTTTGCGCGACCACGGGCGACCTGGATGAAGGACATCCCATTCTGAGATGGCTTGTTCATGTCGTCCTGCGCCGGGATCGTGATTGCCAAAACCATCTACGGTCGTGTTCCAAAGAGGTTGATAGCGCCGGATCAGCTCGGCTTCAACAGGTACAACGAGATCGGCTTCTGCTCCACTCAACAACATGAATTGGCACCGGAAATCTTCAACGTGTAATCCTTCACTCTGGTTGATGCTATGCGCGTGTTGGCGTAGTCGCCCGTATAATACGGCAGTTTGTGAAGAGATAGCCCTCCCAGTGCGCCAGCCTGCAGGAACGGCTTTGCCAATGTAGAGGGGATATAGTCTTTTCCTTTTCTGGAAGTCCTGGAAGCAATGCTTTGAGCCGTGCGGATCCAGGACTTGAGCTCAAGCGGATGGCTACCTGTCTTCTTGCTGTTTCAACGCGCCGTTCAAATCATCTGCGCGATCCCCGCTCAACCGCCACAAGTTGGCGCGAATCTGTTCCCGTTCCCGCGGGCGGAAGCTCGCCAGGAAGGCCGCGACTTTGTCCCGCCGCGCGTCGGCCTGACGGGGACACTCCAGCTCCGGCGGGAAGTCCCACCCGCGAGCGCGGGCATAGCGCTTGATTTCGGCTTCCGTGACGTAGATCAGGGGGCGGATGACGGTGAGCTGTCCGGCGAAGAACTCCCGGCGCGGCGCGAGGCCCTCCACCTGCCCTTTGTAGAGGAGGCTGAGCAGCGTAGTGACCGCGGCGTCGTCTGCGTGATGTCCGAAGGCAACTTTGTTACATCCCAGCTCGAGGGTGGCGCGGAAGAGCGCTTTGCGGCGCAGGCGCGTGCAACGAAAGCACTCCAGGGGAAGGCACTCGTCCGCGGGCAGTTCCAGGGGAGCGATCGCGTAGGGGACGCCGAGCGCCTCAAACCAGGCTTCGAGCGCGGGTCGCTGATCGGGCAGGCCCGCGCTCGCCGTTTCCACGTGCACCGCTACCACCTCGTAGCTGCCGC
>JAAZNO010000052.1 GCA_012798275.1 Chloroflexota bacterium | reverse complement strand
CCAGCTTCCAGTCACCAGCTTCCAGCTTCCAGCCGCCAGCCACCAGCTTCCAGCCACCAGCTTCCAGTCACCAGCTTCCAGCTTCCAGTTTCCAGCTTCCAGCCGCCAGCCACCAGCTTCCAGTTTCCAGCTTCCAGTATAGCACCCTCAAACAACTCCTTCAACCGGCAAGTATAGGCAAAGCGGGATGACATCTGTTACCCGTCGGCATGTCGAGTGTCCCCAAAATTGCAGCTGCCTTTTTGACCACAGGCCTTCGTGGTATACTTGACTTGTGACCATTCATTTTACGAAACTGGAGGCAAAGTATGAGGCACTTTTTGACCCTGGCCGATCTGACGCCTGCTGAACTTCAGGAAATCCTGGACCTCGCCGTGCAATTGAAAACCGAATGGAAAGCTGGCGGCAATCCCCCCCTGCTCGGCGGCAAAGTGCTGGGCATGATTTTCCAGAAGCCCAGCCTGCGCACCCGCGTTTCCTTTGACATGGCCATGCTGCATCTTGGGGGACATGCGCTGTACCTTTCCCCCAACGAGATTCAGCTCGGCAAGCGGGAGAGCACTGCCGACGTGGCCCGCGTGTTGGCGCGCTACGTGCACGTGATCATGGCCCGTGTCTTCGATCACGCCGATGTTGTGGAACTGGCAAAATGGTCCACCGTCCCGGTCATCAATGGCCTCTCCGATTATTCCCATCCCTGCCAGGGCGTTGCCGATTTCCTCACCATCCTGGAGCATAAGGGCACGCTCAAGGGCCGCAAGCTCGCCTATCTGGGAGACAGCAACAACGTCACCCATTCCCTCATCTTCGGCGCGACCAAACTGGGTATGGATTTCGCCCTCGGTGCGCCGGCAGGCTACAGCCTCCGTCCCGACGTGCTGGCCCTGGCTGAGCAATTCGCCGCGGAGAGCGGCTCCAGAATCTCTATCAGCACCGACCCCCGCGCGGCGATCCAGGGCGCCGATGTGGTCTACACCGATACCTGGACCTCGATGGGGCAGGAAGCCGAGGCCGAGGAACGTCGCAAGATCTTCCCGCCGTATCAGGTCAACCCGGCCCTGCTGGCATACGCCCGGCCCGATGCGATCGTCATGCACTGTCTGCCGGCCCATCGCGGCGATGAGATCACCGATGAAGTGGCCGACGGCCCGCAATCCGTGATCTTCGACCAGGCGGAGAATCGGATGCACGCGCAGAAAGCCATCCTCCTCTGGGTGTTGGAGTAAGGCGACGCTCAAGCGCACGTCTTTTGAGTGAGGAGGGTCCGTCGCCTGGGTCGCCCTGTGGCTGAGGGCTTCAAAACGGAGGAGCGCTTTGCTGCTGGAAGAAGCGCTGGAAAGAATTGCCCGGGCCCTCTTCCCAAAGCGCGTCCTGAGTTGACAGGTTCCTGAGGCACGCCATCGCGGATGAAAATGTGAGTTGTGAGCTGTGAGTCGTGATCGAAGATCGAAGGCTGCGGCAGCTCTCGACTCACGGCTCACTGATCCCTATTTGCTGAGGAGGATGCCATGGCCGGTAATCGCCAGCGATTTGAACAAGCCTTGCAGCGGGCCAACGAGCTGATCTGGGAAAATAAATGGCCCGATGCCGTGGATGCCTACCGCAAAGCGCTGCTGGAGTTTCCAGAGGACAGCGCGGCGCTCACGGGCTATGCCTGGGCGCTGTTCAACGCGGGCGACCTGCAAGCCGCCGCCGAGATTTATGAGCGGCTGCTCACCTTGCTACCTAAGGATCCCGGTTCACGGGAAAGGTTGGGGGAAATTCTGGCGCAGCAGGGGCAGCGCGAAGCCGCCGCGGACCGCTACGTCGAGGCCGCGGCCCTGTATCAGGCCCAGCGGCTGCCGGAGAGACACATCACCGCCCTGGAAAATGCCGTCCGTCTCAACCCGCGCCTCGACCGCGCCTGGGCCGAGCTGCTCAAACGTTACCAGGAACAGGGGCTGCTCGACAAAGCCCTCCGCGCCACGCTCTGGCTGGCGCATCTTTATCAGGCGGAGCACCTCCATTGGGCGATCGAAGTTTGCCGACAGATGCAACGTTTCGCACCCAACAATCGCCTGCTCAGTCACACGATGCTGCTCCTGCAGAGCGGACGCCCGGTCCCCATCCCCCCCTCCACCAGCGATCTGCAAGGTGATGCCTTCCTGAGCGATGAGGAAGTAGAGCCCGAACCGGTCAGCGACGCCGGCAGCGTCACCGAAATCGCCCGGCAACGCGCGCTGGAATCGCTGGCGGAGTCCATCTTCGACGAGGAACGCCCGGAGACGCCAGGGCTCTCCAGCGAAGAAGTCAGCCTGCTCATCGGCCAGGCCGTTGACGCTCAGACACGGGGCGATCTGGAAACCGCCTTGAGCGCTTACGAACGCCTGGCGGCGGCCGGCGTCACCCTGCCTTCCATCTACTTCAACCTGGGGCTGCTCTACAAAGAGCAGATGCGTTTTGATGACGCCATCGCGCAGTTGGAGCGCTCCCTCGCCGATCCTGAGTTCATGTTGGGCAGTCACTTCGCGCTGGGCGAGTGTTACCAGGCCAAAGGCGATTTCGAGGCCGCCCTCAACCATTTCCTCGAAGCGATCAAGGTCATTGACCTCACTACCGTCCAGCGTGACCATGTGGACGACCTGATTCGCGTTTACGAGGGGCTGGCGCAGAACCTGGTCAACACCGGCGAGCCGGAGCGCGTCGAGTCCCTGGTCAACTCGCTGGTCGGTTTCCTCGGCCAGCGGGGTTGGGAGGAGGAAGTGCTCAAAGCTCGCAAGCGGCTCGATAGCCTCGCCCGCAGCGGCACAGTGCTCAGCCTGGCGGAGATTCTCAGCCTGCCGGGCTCAGAAAATGTGTTGCATTCTGTGGCATTAGCGCAAGAATACATGCGGCGCAAGAAGACCTACGCCGCGCTCGAAGAACTCAGCTACGCCATCGGCAAGGCGCCTTACTACCTGCCGCTGCACACCATCCTGGCGCAGCTTCACATCGAGTCCGGCAATCTGGAGGGCGCCATCGAGAAAATGCGCCTCATCGCGCAGGTGTATGAGATGCGCGGGCAGATCCCCCAGGCCCTGGCCACCTATCAGCAGATCCTCGAACTCTCACCGTTGGATTTCACCATCTATACCCGCATCATCGAGATCTTCATCCAACGCGGGCAGATAGATGACGCACTCGGGTACTATCTCGAGCTGGCCGATGCCTACTACCAGCTGGCGCAACCGGAACGCGCTCAGGAGACCTACGCCGAGGCCCTGCGGTTGGCGCCGCGCGGGACAGCAGACAAACGCTGGAACATCCGCATCCTCCACCGCATGGCCGATCTCGCCATCCAGCGGCTGGATTGGAAAAACGCCATCAAATATTACCAGGACATCACCCGCCTCGCGCCCGATGACGAACGGGCGCACCTGGGACTGATGCGCCTTTACCCGCGCATCGGACGGCCCCAGCTGGCCATCTCGGCACTGGATCAGCTGCTCAAACACTACCTCACCACCCAGCGCGGCGAAAAAGCCGCCGTCATCCTGGAGGACCTGGTCCACGAACAGCCGGAGTCCATCCCGCTGCGTTTTCGCGCCGCCCAGTTGTATCTCAACATGGGCGACCGGCAAAAGGCGCTGGAGCATCTGGACGTGCTCGGCGATTTGCAGCTGGAGGCGGGGCAACAGGAGGAAGCCGTCAAGACCCTGGAGGCGATTATCGCCCTCAAACCGGCGAATCTCAGCGCCTATGTGAGCCTGCGGGACCAGCTCATCGGCCGCTCGAAGTAATGCCCCAGCCCACTCAAATAGAGGCAGGGGCAGCTCAAGGGGGCAGAAAACAGATCTGCAATGTGGGAATTACAATGGTTGGTTGAACGCCTGTCCTGGCCTGACCTGGTGGATATTTTCCTGGTCGCCCTGCTGTTCTTTGCGCTCTTCTACGCGCTGCGGGGCACCCGCGCCGTGCCGCTGCTGCGCGGCATCACCGCGCTGCTCATCACGCTCGCTCTCCTGAGCCGCATCGTGCGGTTGCAGGCGCTCAGCTGGTTGGTGACGCAAGTCTTGCCCGTCATCCTTTTCGCGCTGCCCGTGATTTTCCAGCCCGAATTGCGCCGGGCGCTGGAACGCCTGGGACGCGGCAGTTTCCTCACGCGCCCCTCGGCTAACACGGCGCCCGAAAAAATGCTGAGCGCCATCGCGGTCGCCGTCCGCCAGATGGCCGCCCAAAAAACGGGCGCGCTGATCGTCTTCGAACGCGACACCGGCCTGCAGGAATATATCGAAACCGGCGTGCGGCTTGACGCGGAGGTCAGCCCGGAATTACTTACCACCATCTTCGACCACCACACGGTCTTGCACGATGGCGCCGTGATCGTCCAGGATCAACGTCTCGCGGCGGCTGCCTGCGTCATGCCGTTGACCTCTGCCTTCCTTTCTGATCGCCAGCTGGGCCTGCGTCACCGCGCCGCCATCGGCATCACCGAAGACAGCGATGCCATCGCGCTCGTCGTCTCTGAGGAACGGGGGACCGTCTCCATCGCGCATAATGGGCGCATCATCCGCGATCTCGAAACGGAGCGGTTGGAAGCCATCCTCGGCACATTCTTCACCCAGAAGTCGGCCTCCTCCTCGATGCAACGCCGCTGGCGTCAATATCGTTCGACCGTTTCAGAGCACAGGAGCCGCTAAAATGGGCCATCGTCTGGGACAAACTCTCTCGCTTGCCGCCCTCTCGCTCGTGTTAGCGTTCTTTTTTTGGGCCGTCGCCACGGAGACCAGCGATCCCACAGAAGAACGCGCCTATCCCGACGCCATTCCCATCGAAGTGCGCGGGGTACCCGAAGATCGGATGGCCGCTTATGGCGCGGAAAACAGCAAAGCGCGCGTCGTGTTGCGCGCCCCGCACTCCATCTGGCAGATTCTGCAGACGGAGGACATTCACGCCTACGTAGATCTCAGCGCTGCCTCGCCGGGCAAGAACATCAGCGTGCCAGTGATCGTCGAAGTGCTGCGCGGGCCGGCCCAAGTCGTGGAGTATTCCCCCCAGGAGATTACCTTAAGCCTCGAGCCGCTGGTGGAGAAGGACGTGCCCGTTCTCGTCGTGATAGACGGCACGCCCGCGTTGGGATACGTCGCCCGCCCGCCAACCTACGTGCCTCAGGCAGTGACGGTGCGCGGACCGGAATCACGGGTCGCGGAAGTCGTCAGAGCGCAGTTGCGCATCTCCGTGAAGGAGCAACGCCAGAACGTCACCGGCGATTTGGCGGCGCAGCCGGTAGATCAGGCAGGCAACGTCGTCGCCTACGTCGAAATCATCCCCAAGAGCATCTCGGTCAGCGTCCCCATCGAACAACTGGGCAACATCCGCGACATGGCGGTGCGCGTCATCGTGTTGGGCGAACCGGCCGAGGGTTATCGGGTCGCCAGCGTGACGGTAGACCCGCCCATCGTCACCGTCATCGGGCGGCAGGATGTGATCCAGCAGCTGTCGGGCTATCTGGACACGGATCCCGTGTTGCTGAATGGAGCCAGCGCCAGTTTCACGGCCACGGTGGGCTTGCAGTTGCCAGAGGGCCTCTCCGCGCTGCTGACGCCGGAAGTGTTGGTCGAGGTGACGCTCGAAATGCAGGAAAGCAAATTGACCGTGCCGGCAGAGCCCGAAGTGCTGGGCCTGCCGACCGGCTACAGCGTGGAACTGCAGCCTGCGCGGTTGCGCCTTGTGCTGGCCGGCCCCTACACGGCCATCAAGGACCTGAACATTGACACGGTGAAGGTCTCGGTAGATGTAGACGGCCTGGCCCCCGGCCGGCACACCCTCACGCCGACGATCACATTGCCGGATCCGCTCATCCGCATCGAGAACGTCCTGCCGCAGCCGACGCTCTCTGTCATGATTCGCCGCGAGCTCGAGCCCTGAGTCTCTCGCTCGACGCCCGGTCGCATCATCGGAAGCGCCGGCGTCATGTCGTGCGCCGGGTGACCTCTCACTGACGGCGCAGATAACGCCGAAAACGCCACAGAAACCACGCCTGGATGCGCCGATGATGGTGGTTGATCAGCCACGCGGCTACCAGCAGGCCCGCGCCCAGCGCCAGCAACGCCTCAAGCGGCAGGCGCAACACGCGATCCCCCACCAACACCGCCGTCGCCACCCCCGGAATGCGCGCGATCAGGGTCAACACGAACAGCCGGCGGAGGGGGATGTCCGTCAAACCGGCGGCAAAACACATCACGTCATCGGGCAGGAACGGCAGGAGGAAAACCAGGAAAATCACCGGCAGGCCCCAGCGACGGGTGAGGCGATCCCATCGGGCAAGCGACTCCACCCCCGTGAGCCGTTCCGCCAGCCGTCGCCCGAACACCCGGCTCAGTCCCATCGCCAGCATCGAGCCCAGCTGCACGCCCACGACGCTGTAAAAGATGCCCCACGCCGGGCCGAAAAGATAGCCGTTGAGCGGCGCGAAGACCTGGCCGGGGATCGGCGCCAGGAGGACCTGGAGGACGTTCAAGCCGATGGAGGCCAGCGGCGCCCAGCCCCCACAACGACGGATGACCGCCTCGACCCACGCGCGATCCTGAAACCGCGCGGCCCAGCTCAGCAGCGTTGGCCCCCATCGCCAGAGTGCCGCCAACAGCGCCAGCAACGCCAGCGCCACGGCCGCGCGGCGCACCAAACGAAGCCCCCCGCGCGCCGGTCGGCAGGCAGGGGGCGGAACAGTTTCTGAAGACACCCGTTGCTCCAAAAAGCGCTCACGAATTCCGGGCATGCCCATCAACCCGGCGCAGGCTGTCGGAAAGTCAAAGCGCTTTCCCGCTACAACCTGCCGCTTTCCCGGAGCCCCTTCTTGAGGGCGTTCACCGCGAGCAGGGCACACTTTACACGCCCCATGCTCAACCGCAGTCCGCCCATCATCTCTTCGACGTCGTGCAATTCCAGCGCCGCCACTTCTTGCGGCGTCTTGCCCACCACGTCCTCCGTCAGCATCGAGGCCGCCGCCATGCTGATGACGCAGCCATGCCCCTCGAACATCACTTTGGCGATGCGCCCTTCCGGGTCCAGCCGCGCGGTCAGATGGATCGTGTCGCCACAGGTAGGATTATCCAGCTGCACATCCACATCCGCCTCCGGCAACACCCCGTAATTCTGCGGCTCGTGATAATGTTCCAACAGCTGCTCTCGATAAAGATCGCTCATCGTTGACTCCTTGACACGTGGACGTTCAGCGCCGCAACAGTTTGACGACCCCCTGCAGCCCGGCGACTAACGCATCCACATCATCTGTGCCGTTGTAAATGAAGAAGCTCGCGCGCGCACTCGCCGGCAGGCCGAAGCGCGCGTGCAATGGCTCCGCACAGTGCAAGCCAGCGCGAATGCAAATGCCCTCGCTGTCCAGCACCGAGGCGATGTCGTGGGGATGGATGCCCTCCAGCCAGAAGGACACCGCTCCGCCCCGGTGAGGGTGGGTGGGGCCGAGGATGTGCAGCCCCGGCACCTCCGGCAAACGCTCCAGGGCATACGCCACCAGCATCTGCTCGTGCTGCTGCACCGCCTCCATGCCCAGGGCGGAAAGGAAATCCACCGCCACCCCAAAACCGACCGCTTCCGCAATCGCCGGCGTCCCCGCCTCAAACTTGTAGGGCAGTTCGTTCCAGGTAGCGCTGTGCTTCTTCACGCTGAGGATCATGTCCCCACCAAAGAGAAACGGCGGCATCGCCTCCAGCAGGCGCCGGCGTCCCCACAGCGCGCCAATGCCGGGGCCACCGAGCTTATGCCCCGAAAACGCCAGGAAGTCCACGCCCAACGTCTGCACGTTGACGGGCAGATGGGGCACGGCTTGGGCGCCATCCGCCACCACCAGCGCTCCCGCCGCGTGCGCCATGGCGGTCAGTTCCTGGGCCGGGGGGATCGTCCCCAAGACGTTCGACATCAGGGTGAAGGCGACCACGCGCGTGCGACCGTCGGCCAACAGCGGTGGCAACGCCGTGAGCTCGAGCTCGCCGGCAGCGGTCACCGGCAAATAGGCCAGCTCGGCCCCACGCTCCTGTGCCAGCATCATCCACGGCACCAGGTTGCTGTGATGCTCCATCTCGGTGATGACGATGCGGTCCCCCGCCGTGATGTGCTTGCGTCCCCAGGCATAGGCGACTAGATTCAGCGCCTCGGTCGCATTCCGCACATAGATGAGCTCGCCGGGGTCGGACGCGCCGATGAAATGCGCGATCTTCTCCCGCGCCTCCTCGTAATGGGCGGTTGCCGCTTCGGCCAGGCTGTACAGGCCGCGATGCACGTTGGCATACGCGGTGGTGTAGACCGTGGTAAGCGCCTCTATCACCGCGCGCGGTTTCTGCGCGCTGGCGGCGCTATCCAGGAACACGAGGCGCTTGCCATGTACCTGCTGTTGCAGAATCGGAAACTCACGTCGTAGCTCTTCAAGGTTCCAGGTCATACTTTATCTCCGTACCAGGGCGGTGATCTCGCCCGCAATTTCCTCCACCGATTTGGCGGTGACACTGACCGTGCGCCACCCATGCTCAGCGCAGAGAATCCGCGCCGCGCGCAATTCCTCCATCACGCCCTCGATCGTCACATACGCCGCGCCGGCCGGCAGGCCCGAAGATCTGGCGCGCGTACGGCGCAAATCCACCAACCGCTCCGGCGCCATGAGCAAGCCAAAGACTTTCTCGCGGGGGAGTGCCAGCAATGTCGCCGGCGGCGCGATCCCCTGCACCAGGGGGACGTTCGCCACGAACCAGCCATGGTAAGCCAGATAAATGGAAACCGGCGTCTTCATGGTGCGGGAAACGCCGACGAGCACGATTTCTGCCTGATCCAGCTCGGCCACTCGCTGCCCGTCATCATGCCGCAGGGCGAATTCCACGGCCTCGATGCGCCGGTTACGCTCCGCGTTCAACTTCGCGTAAAGGCCCGGCTGTTGCCTGGGCGACTTGCCCAACCTTAACGCGAGCCGATCCAACATCGGCCCCATCAGGTCCATCGCATCCACGTGATATCGGCGCGCCTCATTGAGCATCAACAGGCGCAGTTCCCCGGACACCAGGGTGTGGACGATTAAAGCCTGTTGCTCCGCCGCCTCTTCCACCACACGCGACACCTGCTCTGCCGTTGTCACCTCGGGATGGCGGACAATCTCTGCCTCGACATCCTCAAACTGCAACAGGGCCGCGCGCACCATCTGCTCGGCGGTCATGCCGGTGCCGTCGGACACAATAAAGATGTGCATGGTCTGAACTCCCACTCCAGCGGTGAAGGCGGCCTGAGCTCCGCCTTTCCTGATTGCTGTCCTCTCGCCCTGATTGGGACCGCACACGTGAAATAAGTATACCACAATCTTGCAAAGGCATGGCATCCAGTTGGGTGTACCGGTTCAAACGTGGTATAATCCACGGAGCAAGCAGTGCAGGCACGCCGCACGGCATCCTGACTGCACCGCCGTGCTGAAGGAGCTACGAATGGGTTTAAGTGAATTTCTCAATCAGGTTGCGATGTGGGTGCAGGGACTCATCGAGGCCTTGGGCTATCTTGGGCTGGGCCTGGTGATGTTCCTTGAGAACATTTTCCCACCCATCCCCTCCGAAGCCGTCTTGCCTATGGCGGGTTGGCTGGCCTTCGAGAAGCGCGGCGGGTTTACGCTGTGGGGCATCACCCTCGTAGGCGCCGTAGGCTCGGTAGCGGGCGCCATGGTATTCTACGGGTTGGGCTACTGGTTTGGCGAGGAGCGGGTGCGCTATCTGCTGCGGCGTTTCGGCAAATGGCTGCTACTCTCCGAGAACGATTTCGACACGGCATTGGCCTGGTTCAACCGCTACGGTGAGCTCGTCATCTTCTTCTCCCGCATGGTGCCGATCGTGCGCAGCCTCATCTCCGTGCCGGCAGGACTTGCCAGCATGAACCTGGGGCGTTTCACGATCTACACAACCCTCGGCACGGCGCTGTGGAGTTTCGTGCTCGCACTCGCGGGCTACATTTTGGGGCAAAACTGGCATCTGGTCATGGACTGGATTAACCGCTACGAAAATGCGGTGCTGATTCTGGCTGGGGTCGCCGTCGTAGCCTTTATCACGCGCCGGCTGTACCAGCGCTCTCAACAACGCCGTCAGGCTGCCTGAGACGCCATGTGCTGGCGCACACCATTCAAAAAAGAAAATGTGCGGCAATTGTTCAGCCTGGTGTCGGGTAGCTCGACGGCGATGGATGAACCTTTGTGATCTGTAGCTTTTGCCCCTCCCCCAGCCCCCTCCCCGACGACGCAAACGCCGTTGGAGAGAGGGAGAAAAAATAAGGGGGTTTTGCAGGCGGGCATAGCCCGCCTGCAAAACCCCACAAAAAAAAGTTCCCCTTCCCCCCGCGCACGCGGGGGGAAGGGGGCCGGGGGGACAGGGGGCAAAAATTGATTCTTAATCTTCAGCAGTTGCCATGAAGTCTTGCGTTTTTTAGTCAGTGGCTGAACAGTTACCCGGTGAGCCATAACCCGTGAGCAGCGACGGCGACGGCTCACCGGTTCGACACGAGCCCACCGCGCTGAAGCGCGGTGTTTGAGGACGTAGCAGCCCCGAGGGCCAGGAATTTCTAATCTTATTCGTGAAATTCGCGTTCATTCGGGGCCATTTTCGAAGGAGGTACAAACTATGGCGCCCATCATTCGCGCGGAACAGATTGCAGCGCATGTAGGGGAAGAGGTGACCCTCCGCGGATGGGTCTATAACCGCACGCACAAGGGCAAACTGGTGTTTCTACTGGTGCGTGATGGGT
>JAAZNO010000405.1 GCA_012798275.1 Chloroflexota bacterium | reverse complement strand
GGGATCCTGCGCGCCGAAGCGCTCGCGCATGATGTGCGCCCACATCCGCCGGGCGGCGCGGAACTTGGCGATTTCTTCCAGGAAGTTGTTGTGCGCGTTGAAGAAGAACGAGAGCCGCGGGGCGAAAGCATCCACGCCGAGCCCGGCCTCCAACGCCGCCTGCACGTAGGCGATGCCGTCCGCCAGCGTGAAGGCGATCTCCTGCACCGCCGTGCTGCCCGCCTCGCGGATGTGATAGCCGCTGATGCTGATGGGATTCCACTTGGGAACCTCGGCGGCGCCGAAGCGAAACGTGTCGGTGATCAGGCGCATCGAGGGTCGCGGCGGGAAAATGTACGTGCCGCGCGCGACGTATTCCTTGAGAATGTCGTTCTGAATGGTGCCGTCGAGCTGGCGGATGTCCGCCCCCTGCTCTTTAGCGACGGCGATGTACATGGCCCACAGCACCGCCGCCGGCGCATTGATGGTCATGGAGGTGCTCACTTTTTCCAGGGGAATCTCGCGGAACAGCGTGCGCATGTCCTCCAGGCAGCTGATGGAGACGCCGACCTTGCCGACCTCGCCCAGGGCCATGTCATCATCGGCGTCATAGCCCAGCTGCGTGGGGAGATCGAAGGCTACGGAAAGCCCGGTCTGTCCCTGTTCCAGCAGATAGCGGTAGCGCGCGTTAGATTCTTCGGCGGTGGCGAAACCCGCGTATTGGCGCATGGTCCAGAAGCGTCCCCGGTACATGGTCGGCTGGATGCCCCGGGTGAAGGGATATTCGCCGGGGAAACCCAAGGTGGCAAGATAATCCTCGGACACGTCCAGGGGCGTCAACACCGGCTCGACCGGGATCCCCGAAGGGGTCGTGAACTGGGGGCGGCGTTCGGGAAAGCGTTTGAGCACTTTTTGGTAGGTGACCTCGCGCCAGCGCTGTCGTTCGGCCTGTAATTTTTCCTTTTCAGCAGTCATCGCTCCTCCTCTGAAAATAGAGATCAGTGAGCCGTGAGTAGAGAGTTGTCGTAGTCACGGCTCACGACTCACGACTCACATTTTCATGCTTGCGGGACGTGCAGCAGCCCATGGCGTTCTTGTGGGATGCAGGCGACCCTTCTATGCCAGGCGCTCGAGCTCGTCGAGCATTTCCGCCAGCAGCTCGAAGCCGCCCTGCCAGAATTCCTCGGAGGCCATGTCGAAGCCCGCTTCGCTGATGATGTGCGCCGGGCTGGCAGAGCCGCCGTAGGCCAGGATGCGCCGATATTGCGGCTCGAAGGCTTCGCGCCCGATGGCCTTGTACTTGCGATAGAGCGCGAGCACCAGCAGCTGGCCGAAGGAATAGGCATAGCAGTAGAAAGGTGTGTGGTAGATGTGTGGGATGCTGAGCCATTCAAAGCGGAACTCGTCACTGACTTCGACGGCGTCGCCGAATTGCTCGCGCAGGTTGTCGAGATAGGCCGCCTGCAGGGCCTCGGCAGTGGCTCCTTCTTTGATCATCGCGTGCGCCTGATTTTCAAAGAACACGAAGTAGGCCTGTCGCATCACGGTGGCGTAGGCATCCGCGAGGAAATTGTTGAGCAGCGTGCGGCGCACGGCGGGATCGGTCTCCTCGCGCAGCAGCTTGTCGGTGAGGAGGATCTCGCCGAAAACCGAGGCAGTCTCCGCCATCGGCAGCGCGGAGTGGAAGGTGAAGGTGGAATGCTCCGCCGCCATCAGCGCGTGGACTGCATGTCCCAATTCGTGGGCCAGCGTGGAGACGTCGTTGATCTTGCCGGCATAACTCGTGAGCACCCACGGCGTCAGTCCGGGCAACATGCTGGAGCAGAAAGCGCCGTCCAGCTTGCGGGGGCGCTGTTCGCTGTCGAGGTGTCGCTCGGCGGGAACGCGCAGCGCCAGATCCGCCAGGGTGGGGGAGAACGCGCGATAGGCCTCATCCACCATCCGCATGGCGTCATCAAAGGGGAAGGACTTGTCGGCGTCGCTCAGGGGCGCATAGATGTCGTAACGTCGCAGGCGCGGCAGGCCCAGGGCGGCGGCTTTGAAGCGGAAATAGCGCTGGAACAGCGGCGCGTTCTGGCGAATGACCCGCAGCAGGACGTCGGTCACCGCATCGGGGATGTCGTTTCCGAGATTGCGCACGCTGATGGGGCTGCTGAAGTGCCGCAGGCGGACGTTTTCCTCGTACCAATCGCGGGCGCGCGCGGCGTAGACCTCTGCCAGCACGTCCGCGTGCTTCCGGTAATGGCGGTAGAGCTCCTGATAAGCGGCTTCGCGCAGGGCGGGATCGGGGCTGTAGACGTAAGCCGTCAGCTGCCCGCGCGTGAGTTCTTTGACCTCGCCGGCCACTTCCAGCCGGTACGTGAAGCGGGTGGTGATCATGTCGTAGAGGGTGCTGAGGGCTTGAACCCCATTCACGTCTTTGATGTTGATGATGCGCTCCTCGGCCTCGGAGAGCGTGTGGGGGGTGAAAAGCCGCAGGCATTCCAGGAAATAGCGGGCGTCGCCGCTGACCTCGAGCAGGCGAGCGGCGTTCTCCGCGTCGAGCGCCTTCCACCACAGGGAGATGAACAGCGTGCGGTTGTTGATGTCGGCCAGCAGTTGATCGGCTTGAGCTCGAAAAGCCATCGCGGCCTGATTGCCGGTGTCCTCGGAAAACCACAGGTAGGCATAGCCGCCAAGGCGGGATAGATTGGCGTAGAGGGCCTCGTAGTGTTGCAGCAGCTCTGTGAAATCGGCCTCGGAAAGGGCAGGCGCCAACCGTTCCCGCCATCCTTCCAGAGTTTGGGTCTGCGCCTCTATCTGGCGCAGGAGCGCCTCGGCCTCTGGAGAGCCGGGTGCGGGCATCAAGTCGTCCAAAACCCAACGCTGTGGTTCAAAAACCATTCCATACCTCCTTCGAAAATGGCCCCGAATGAACCCGAATTTCACGAATCAGATCAGAAATTCCTTACCCCGGGGCTGCTACGTCCTCAAACACCGCGCTGCAGCGCGGTGGGCTCGTGTCAGGCGGGGGATTCCATCCCCAGCCGACCCGTGAGCCGTCGCCGTCGCTGCTCACGGGTTATGGCTCACAGGGTAACTGTTCAGCCACTGACTAAAAAACGGAAGATTTCCTGGCGATTATTGAAAATTTAGAATCAATTTTTGCCCCCTGTCCCCTTCCCCATCCCCCCGCGTGCGCGGGGGGATGGGGAACTTTTTTTTGTGGAGTTTTGCAGGCGGGCTACGCCTGCCTGCAAAACTCCCTTATTTTTTCTCCCCTCCCCAACGGCGTTTGCGCCGTTGGGGAGGGGGCAGGGGGTGGGGCAAAAGCTACAGGCCACAAAGGTTCATCCATCGCCGTCTGGCCCCCTGGCGCCAGGCTGAGCAGCGACCACACATTTTCATTTTTGGATGATGTGCGCCAGCACCTGGCGTCTCCTGCGAAAATAGGCGAAAAGGCGAGAAAGCGAGTCAGCGAGTCATTTACGTTCATACGTTCGCACGTCGGCACCTTCGCACCTTCGCACGTGTCCACGTTCAGGCTTTGTCACGCGCCAGGAAGGCCGTCAGGCCGAGAAAGATTCCCGTCAGCAGGAGATCGCGTGCCCAAAGCGAGCGGGCGTAGCTGGCGCGAGCGGCGCTCAGGGCCAGCACCCAGAGGGCGAGCTGATAGCTCCCCGCGAGCGGCAGGACCCACCGCAGCTGCCCGTCGTGCCGCGCCCTCCGCAGCACCAGGAACGCCGCTCCCACGAAGGCCACTCCCCACGCCAGGTAAAAGGCAGCCAGCCACTTCAGCGGTAGCGACAGGGACCAATCGGTCAGCGTCGGCGCGACTTGAGGGGCCAGGGCCGCTCGAATCAGATTCGCGCCGCCGATGGCCCCGTAGAACAGCGCCAGGAGGCGCCGGCGTCTGACTATGGACGTATTGTACTCCAAAGCCTCTCATCCGAGAAGTGAGGATTGGGAGCGCTGCCCTGCGAAAAGTAACTCTTGTCCATTAGCGGTCGTCCGCCTCTGGTTTGCGCGCCACGAAAAAGAGATACGCCCCTTCAACGGGCAGCGGTTCCCGGTCGAAGTGCCGGAGCAGCGCCGCCGTGAGCGCCAGATTCCAACGCGCGGGGACCAGCAGCCAGCGTCCGGTGAGCGCCTTCACCAACACGCAGGGCAATCCCAGGGGATGTCCCCACTCCAGGGCCGCCGTCGCGCCGGGGGAGAAATACGTCCACCAGCGTTCCAGCTCCAGCCCCGCCGCTGTGAGTCGCCGCTGCCAGCCGGGGGCATCGTCATAGGTGTGATGCCGCGAGATGCGATCAAAGAGCCGCCGATACGCTTCTGCCAGGCCATGGAGCTGCAGCGCGTCCAGGCCCCGTCCCACGGAGAGGAAGCGGCGAAAGTTGGGCCCCGGCACACAGAAGTAGAAGCTCCCGCCTGGCTGCAGGACGCGGGCGACTTCGGCGAGCACAGGATCTACCTCGGGGATGTGTTCCAGGACGGAATTGCTGACCACGGTGCCGAAGCTCGCCGTGGCGAAGGGCATCGCCGCGCCGAGAGCGTGCGTGAGCAGCGTGTAATGGCTGCGAGTGCGCGCTTCCTGGAGCGGTCCCCACCACGGATCGAGACCGGCTTCCAATCCGCCGGGGAAGGCGATGGTGGCGAAATGTCCGTCGCCGCACCCAAGGTCGAGCACGGGCCGCCGCAGGGGCAGGTCGGCGTAAAAGCGCGCTTCTGCCGCTCGCAGCAGGGCGCGGAACGCGGGAAGCTCCCGCAACTGCCGTTCGAAGCTGTCGCGTGTCAGGGTGTCATCAGGGGGCATAGCTCTTCGGCTGTGTAGGTGGGATTGGCGTATCCAAAACTGTTGAGGAATTCCAGCACGACCGGGGCTTCCGGGGCGGCGAGCGCTTCCTCACACGCGCCGGGCGTCATGCCGAGCCGCCCATAGGCGTCCCAGAAGCGGTGTGCCAGCTGCGCGACGGGATAGCCGGGGGTCTCCGGGGTGAAATCAGCCTGCAGGCGCTGATAGTGAGCCTCGGCGTCGGGCGTGTTTCCCAGCTGCATCCCTAGCAGCACCAGGCGCCAGCGGGCCAGCGCTGTGAACCAGAGCCGCTCCTCCGGCGCGCTGTAGAAGCCGGCCCATGGTTCCAGGGTCTCGTCATTGATGACCCGCAGGTAGGCGTCGAAGGCCTCGGCATAGCGGCCGGCGCGGAAGGCCGCGTCGCCATCGCGGAAGACGTGATAGCGGTAGCGGGCGGGACCGAGCTCGGTCGCAGTGCGCGTGATGACGCTGCCGTTCCAGGTCCAGGTCTCCGTGTAGACCCGCTGCGGCCCGGCGCCTACGGAGCCTATACCGACGCTACGCACCAGGATGGCTTCCTTTGTCAGCGTGAAAGTCGGATAGGGCAACGCAGCCTCGCCTGAAATCTGCTCCTGGAAATCGCTGCCGTTCCACGATCCGACGTGCAGGGTGTCCCAGCAGGTGTGCGCGCCGCAGGTCACCTCCGCGAAGACGAGTTCGTTCTTGCCATCGCCGGTGAGATCCTGCCCGCCGATGAGGGCGATGTTGGAGAAGGGCTCCGGCATGTAGGTGTAGAGCGTCTCGTAAGCGCCGTTCCGGCAGATGAGTACCGCGAGCAGCCCTTCTGGCGGAAAAGTCTCCGCCTGCGGGTTGATGCAGGTGACGACGATTTCGGGGCTGCCATCGCCTGTCAGGTCTTGCCGGAGGGGCAGGCCGCCCTCCGGGGCAAGCGCTTCCCATTCCTGCAGGACTTGCGCCAGGGTGGCCGGGTCGCCACCGGCGTTGAGATACTCCTGCAGCGCGAGGACATACTCGTTGCCAAAGGTCGCCGGTCG
>JAAZNO010000404.1 GCA_012798275.1 Chloroflexota bacterium | reverse complement strand
GAGGACGAGTTCGAGGACGACGACGAAGACGCCGCCGATGACGAGTACGATGAGGAGGACGCCGATGACTGAGGCGACCTCCCTGCGCTCAAGGTTGCGCCGCCTGGCGCTGCTCCTGAGCGTGGGCGGATGGTTGCTGCTGCCATTGCCGATGCGAACGCTGGCACAGGGGGAAGTGGCGCTCGCGCACGAGTACACCTATGGGCAGAGCGCTCGCTTCACGGCGACGCTGCCTCCTGGCCTCGCCATCACCGAGGCGCGTTTCTTCCTGCGCGTCCCCCGCCCCGGCCTGGCGGATACGGAGATCATCGTCCCGGCGCTCGGCGAGGGGCAAGCGGTCGTCGAGCGGGATTTGCGCCTCAAACCGTTCCCGCCTTTCGCCGAGCTGACCTATTGGTGGACCTTCACCGACGCCGACGGGAACCCCCATCAGACTGAGTCGGTCTCCTTCCTGTACGAGGACAATCGTTTCGTCTGGCAGGAGCTGCACGAGGGGCCCTTTACGGTCCGCTGGGTAGCGGGGACGCCGGAGCAGATGGTTGAAGCGCTGGATGTGGCGCGCGAGGCCACGCAGAAGATCACCGCGCAGCTGCGCATCGCGGATCCCGGCGACATCCTGTTCTACATCTACCCTTCGACGGCGGATTTGCAGGCGGCGCTGCGGCTCACCGGCAACGAGTGGTTGGCGGGGATGACGCTGCCGGAAGTCGGCGTGGTGCTGTTGGCGATTCCCCCCACGGAGGGCGCTTCCGCGCAGCTGCAGGCGGATCTTCCCCACGAGCTCACCCATCAACTGCTCTATCGGCAGCTGGGGGATGCCGGCTACGCCGCTCTGCCCATCTGGTTGAGCGAAGGGCTGGCTTCGGTCTTCGAGCAGGGGGCGGATGCCAACCGCATGGCGACGTTGCAGCAGGCGCAGGAGGAAGGGCGACTGCTGCCGTTGGCGGATCTGTGTGAGCCTTTCTACGCGCTCGACACGGAGCGATTGCGGCTCGCCTATGCGCAGAGCTACAGCGCGGTGAGCTATCTCCAGGGGGTCTATGGCTGGTCAGGCATTCATGCGCTGGTGCAGGCCTACGCCGATGGGCGCGAGTGTTCCGCCGGAATGCAGCACGCGCTGGGGATTGGCCTGCCGACTTTTGAGCGGCAATGGCGCGCCTGGCTGGCTCAGGGAGGGCGCACGACGACCGATGGCGCACAACGCTGGGTGGCCATGCGTCTGGCCGTGCGCGATCTGGCGCCGTGGCTGGTGCTGGCGGGCGTTTTGATGTTGCCGGGGGTCCTGGCGTGTTTCCACCGTCGTGGCTCCCGTCCGGCGTTGCCGGGATGATCCGCCGGGGCGCCGGCGCGTCTAGGACGTCTCGCGGGGCTGCGCCCACAGGCGCGCCAGGTTGAGGCACAACTGCACGGACCTCGCCATATCCTGCACGCTGATCCACTCCAGCGGCCCGTGGCTGTTGAACATCCCCGTGAAGAGATTGGGGGTCGGCACGCCTTTGGCGGTCAACCCCGCGCCGTCGGTGCCGCCGCGTATGGGACGGATCAACGGCGCGATCCCCAGGGGGCGCAGCGCTTCCAACGCCAGTTCCACGGGGCGCAGGTCCTTCTCCAGGCCATAGCGCATGTTTCGGTACTGCGGCGTGATCACACACGTGATGCGCGCGCGCGGTTCCTCGGCCTCTAGCGTTTGGGCGATCTCGCGCAAGCGCTCCCCGTGCGCCTGCAACTGTTCCAGCTCAAAATCCCGCAGCGTGAACCCCAGTGTCACCTCGGCGGCGGTTCCCTGAATCCGGTAGGGATGAATGTAGCCCTCCCGCCCCTCGGTCATCTCCGGGCTGAGCTCCGCCGGCAGCGCGTTGAGGAAGCGTCCCGCCAGCCGCAGGGCATTGACCAGTTTCCCTTTGGCGACGCCCGGATGGACGGCGATGCCGGTGATCGTCACGATGGCCTTGTCGGCGGAGAAAGTCTCGTAGGTAATTTCGCCCGCCTCCCCGCCATCGAGGGTATAAGCGACGTCGGCGCGGAGGTCCTCCGGCGTGAGGTGCTCGACGCCGCGGCCGATTTCCTCATCGGGCGTGAAGCAGATGCGGAGGGGGCCATGGGGGATTTCGGGGTGGCGCAGCAGCTTCGCCGCCAGCGTCATGAGGATGGCGACGCCCGCCTTGTCATCTGCCCCCAGCAAGGTCGTCCCGCTTGCCGTGATGAGGTCTTCCCCAATTTTGCCTGCCAGCTGCGGATTTTCCTCTGGCCGCAGGACCTGCGTTGGGTCATCGGGGAGGACAATGGGGCGCCCGTCATAGTTCCGGTGGAGGAGCGGCTTCACGTTCGCGCCGCTGAAGTCTGCCGCCGTGTCCACGTGAGCGAGAAAGGCCACCGTCGGCGCGGCGACGTCCTCCGTCGCCGGAAGCGTCGCAAAAACGCAGCTGTAATCGCTGAGGGCGACTTCCGCCGCGCCCAGCTCACGCAGCTCGTCGGCGAGCACGCCGAGCAGACGGCGTTGCCCCGGTGTGCTAGGAACTGTGGATGAGGCTTCGTTGCTTTGGGTGTCATAGCGCACGTAACGGAGGAAGCGCTCCACCAATTCCTGAATCTCGGTCGCGTTTAACGGGATATTCTCAAGCATCAGGGTATCCTTTCCCCCGCGCCAGGCAGTTATGTGGGGTGTTCCTCGCTGGCAGCGGGGAGAGTGTACAACGGTAGCGCGATGTAGAACGTCGAGCCCTTGTTCAGCTCGCTCTCCAGCCACACGCGCCCGTGATGGTGTTCCACAATAGACTTCACCAGCGCCAATCCCAGGCCGGTGCCGGCAATGTCGGTTGTCTCGCGGCGTTTGATGCGGTAGAACTTCTCGAACAGGCGCACTTGATTTTCGGGTGTGATGCCGATGCCGGTGTCGCTGACGCGGACGATCGCCACATTCTCGCTCAAATCCATGCCGACGGTGACCGTTCCGCCCGCAGGGGTGTATTTGACGGCATTATCCACCAGGTTTGCGATGGCCTGCCGCAGCAGCGTGCGGTCGCCGAGGACGGTGGCAGAAGCGCGCTGGGCGAGCGACATGCTTGCTCCTGGCTCAGGCAGGACTTCCTCGAGCAGCTCCCGCCCTTTCTCTGCCAGCGCTTCGGAGGTGATGGGCCGGGGCGGCTCCAGTTTGAGCGTCACGCCTTTGGCGAGGGCGCGGGCGCGCATGGTGTCAACGGCTTCGAGCAGCACCAGCCCCAGCCGACAGGGCTCCTGGCGAATTCCCAACCCCGCTTCGACGCGCCGCAGGTTGAGCAGATCGTCAATCAAGGCGCTCATCTGTTCAATGCCTTCCAGAATGCGGCCCTGATATTCCTGCTGCTTGTCGTTGAGCTCGCCCACCATCGTGAGCATGGTCACGTAGCCGCGCATGAAGGTGAGGGGGGCGCGCAGGTCATGCGAGACCGTGGAGACGAAATCCGTCTTCATCTCGTCGAGCTCTTTGAAGTGGGTCACGTCGCGCATCACGGCCACCCATCCGGCAGGCTGTCTCTCCACGTCAGAGCGGGCCCGGGTCGTCGGCAGATCCTTGATCGGCGCGATGCTGGTGTAAAAGGTGCGGCGATCCGCCAGGGAGAATTCCACAGCCGAGGGTGTGGGGGGCAGCTCCTCTTCCAGCCGGATCACGGCCTCGACCAGGGGGATGGGAAGATTCAGCGCCTGGATCGGTCGCCCGTAGGTGGTCTCGTCGAGATTGAGCAGGGTCTGCGCTGCCGGGTTGGCCAGCGCCAGACGGCGGGCGCGATCAATGACAATGATGGCGTCGGTCGTGCTTGCCAGAATGGCCGCCAGCCGTCGCCGGCCGTCTTCGGTAGCCTCAAAGAGGCGGATGTTTTCCACGAGCACCGCAGCCTGGTTTGCCAAAGTGTTGAGGAATTGGACCCGGCCCTCGTCGAAAGCCTGGGTGCTCAGGGCGCCGATCCACAGGACGGCCACCAGGCGGTTCTGCAGTCGCACGGGGAACGCGGCGAGGCTGCGCAACGCGCTGCCGGCGAGGGTCACCTCGCTGGTGTCGCGCACGTCTTGTTCAATGAAGGGGTCGCGCCGCCGGGAGACAATCGCTACCAGGGCTCGATCCAACCCCTGAAAGGCGGGGTCGCTCAGGCCGGCGCTGAAGACCCGTGACCGCTCTTCATTCTCCAGCACGATGAGATGGGCCACGGCGGCGCCGGTTTCCTCGAGGACGCCGTCAAGGATCAACGGCACTCCCTGGTCCAGGGTGAGCGTGGCCGAGACCGATTGGGAAATCTGCACCAGCAGGGAGAGATCGTTGATGCGGTCCTTCAGGCGTAGCCGCATTGCCTCGAAGGCCGAGCCGAGCTGCGCTACCTCGTCCTCGCCGACGATGTGGACGGGGGTTTCCAGATTCCCTTCGGCGATTTGATCGGTGGCGACGGCCAGGGTGTGCAGGGGCTGTGTGATCCGCGCTACCAGGAACGGCATCAGGATCAGCAACAGCACCCCGACGGGCAGCTGCACCAGGAGCAATGGTCGGAAAATGGAGCTGGACATCTCGAACACGACCGCATACGGCAGCTGCATCACGACGGTGAAGGGCGTGCCGGCGATGTGTCGCGTGTAGTAGAGCGTGGCCTCGCCGGTGCCGGGCGAGAAGTCCCGATAGGCCGTGCCGGCGCCGACTTCCCATGTGGGGACGTTGGGGTTGATGCTCCACGGCCGGAGAATGGCTTCCGGTTGCGGGTGCAGGATGATCAGGCCCCGGTCGTCTATCACAAACCCCTGACCAACACCCCGGGTGGCCTGTAATCCTGCCAGGACGCGCTTCATTTCGGGGTTGGTGTTGAGTTCGACGCGGCCAAGCAACGCGCCGGGGACGGCCCCGTTCTCCTCACTGAAGAGGGGTTGGACGAAGGTCATGCGCACTTTGCCGGAGGGCAGCCTGGTCACCCGCGCCGGTTCGGCCATCTCGAATTGCAGGGCTTGATTCACTACGGGGATTTCTTCGGGGGTGAGCTGCCGATCCCCGGCATCTTGCGGAGCGCTGGCAATGACCTGTCCCTCGGCATTCACGAGCAGCAATTCCTGGAAGAAGGGGACTAGCTGGCGGTCGGCTTCGAGGAGGCTCTGTTGCATGTGCGGGTCGAGCATGAGAGGATTGGCCGCGAATTTCTCCAGCAGGTTGCGGCCGGACACGCCGAAGTGGGCGATGTTGTCACCGGCGATGGCGGCAGTGCGGTCCAGCTCATCGAGCGCCTGTTCGCGCGCCAGCTGCATCGCGCGATTGGTCACCATGAACATGGAAAGGAAGACGCTGCCCAGGATGAGGGGCAGGAGCGCGACGAGGAACCGGGCCCGCAGGGAGCGCTGCGTCAGGGGAATGGTATCGGCGCGCCAGCGGGGCCGCAGCTGCGGCGCGACCGCCCAAAGGAGGGTGAGAACGAGCCCGACTGCCAGCCCACAGACCAGCCACAAGCCCCCGCCGGTGTTGATGGGGCCGAGCAGATGCTCCAAGGCATCCAATCCCAGCGGGGGAATGGCCTCTACGACCCGGTTCAGGCTCAACAGGAGCAAGAGCGTCACACTGCCGGCCGTGGTGGCGATGACGGGCAGGCGGATGCGTTGGAAGAAGGGACCCACATAGGGGTGATGGATGATCGCGCCGGTACACACTCCCCAGGCGGCGTAGGCGAAGATGTCGTTGAAAGAGAGGAGCGTAAAACGCGCCTGGAGCACTCCCAGGACCCATCCCGCGACGAGGCCTGGCCCGGGACCCCACCAGATTGCGATGGCGACGACGCCGCTCAGGGCCACGAGGGAAACGGCGGGAGGGTAGGCCAGCTGCGTGAGCGGCGCCGTGGGGATGAAATCATGCAGGTCGGCGGCAAGCACCCCGACGCCGGCCGTGGCGCCGATGAGCAACACTCCCAGCCCAAGGAGCCAGAGTTGTGTTTTGGAGCGGTGAAAATCGGTGCGCCGTTTGTAGATCAGCCAGAGACTCAGCAGCGTGTACAGACTGGCCAGCGCAATCCCTGGCAGCTTGTGGGGAAAGACGAGAGT
>JAAZNO010000051.1 GCA_012798275.1 Chloroflexota bacterium | reverse complement strand
TTCGCTTTCTCGTTCAATCCCGCAGCGCCCGCCCGGTGAGATGCAGGAAGACGGTCTCCAGGTTCGGCTCGCGGATGTCTACCGTGCGGATGCTCAATCCCAGGCCTGCAGCCTGGTCCAAGGCGAGGGGGAGCGCCGCCTGCGCCGAGCGGACGTTGAGTGTCACCTCGCCATCGCTGGCGCTGGCCTGCAGCACCTCCTCCATGCCGCGCAGCGCTTCGACCAACGCCGCGCCGCCCTCTTCCTGATGCAGCTTGAGGACGAGCGTCTCGTGTTCGCCCACCTGCCGCGTCAATTCCTCCAGCGTCCCCAACGCGATGAGCTTGCCGTGATCTATGATGCCGATGCGATGGCTGAGCTCCTGCGCCTCTTCCATGTAATGGGTGGTGTAGAGCACTGTCGTGCCGTTGACGTTCATCCTCTTGACATAATCCAGGATGTAGCGGCGGCTTTGCGGGTCAATGGCGACCGTCGGTTCATCCAGCATCACCAGGGGCGGGTTGCCGAGCAGGCCGATCGCCAGGTTGAGGCGGCGCTTCATGCCGCCGGAGAAAGTCTTGACGCGCGCCTTCGCCCGATCGGTGAGGTCCATCAGCGCCAGCTTCTCGGCGATTTCACGCCTGAGTTCCGCCCCGCCCAGGCCGCGCATTTCGCCCCAGAAGCGCAGATTCTCCTCGGCGGTGAGGTCGTAGTAGAGCGCCAGATCCTGTGGGGCGACGCCGATGCGCTCGCGCACTGCCATCGGCTCAGCTTGCACGTCGAAGCCGTCCACGAGCACCCTGCCGGACGTCGGCGCCAGCAGCGTGCTGATCATCGAGATCGTCGTCGTCTTCCCTGCGCCGTTGGGACCGAGAAGGCTGAACATCTCCCCCGCATGGATCTCGAAAGACACATCGTCCACCGCATTCGGACCGGCGGGGGTATAGCGTTTCACCAGGTTTTTCACTTCGACCAGGGCCATGATTTGCTCCTTCGAAAATAGAGATCAGCGAGTCAGCAGTCAGCGAATCAGCGAAAAAAATCACTTGCGTGACAAAGGTACCGCCACTGACTAAAAAACGCAAGATTCTCTGGCGATCCTTGAAGATTGAGAATCAACTTTTGCCCCTATCCCCTGGCTCCTTTCCCCCGCGTTGCGCGGGGGAAAGGAGAAACTTTTTTTGTGGGGTTTTGCAGGCGGGCTACGCCCGCCTGCAAAACCCCCTTATTTTTTTCCCCCTCCCCGACGGCGTATGCGCCGTCGGGGAGGGGGCAGGGGGTGGGGCAAAAGCTACAGGCCACAAAGGTTCCTCTATCGCAGCTACCTGGCGCCAGGCTGAACAGTCACCGCATATTTTCATGCTTGGATGATGTGTGCCAGCACATGGCGTCTCTTTTGAAGATAAATACGTGCCCATGTGCTCACATGAACACGTGGGCACCCGGACACCTGGACACGGCATTGTACACGGCGGGCCAAATCAAGGGACGAAGAAGAGCGCCACCGCGGCCAGGCTCGCTATCACCCAAACAGCGCGATTCCAATCCCAAATCCGTCGCCCGTTGAAACTGATCAGGGGGAAGAAGGCGACGACCGTCTCCAACAGCGCCAGCATACGGCTGATTTCCAACAGGGGCGACAGCAGCGACGCCATCCCCGGCGCTACTCCCCCACGCAGGGCCGCCCAGCTCCCCCAGGCGAGCAGCAGCGAGGCCAGCGTTCCCGCCAACGCCATCGGCCCGATCTTGGGCAACAGCTCGCGGTAGCGCCAGCGATCCTCCACGGGATAGAAGCTGCCGGTGAAGGGAAAGTAGCCGCCAAAAAGCAACGCCAGTGCTGCCACCAGCGTCGCGCTGGATTCCCACGCGCGGAAACGCACCGCCAGCCCTTGCGCTTTCGCCGCGAGCCACATCGCCAGCGAGCGCGCCCCGAAGACCACCAGAATCACCAGGGGGATCGTCCACAGATCCGCGAGCTCGAAGCGCCCCTGGCGCCAGATCGCCAGCCAGAGCAACGCCACGTTGACGAGCCACGTTCCCAGCCATTGGAGCAGCGGACTATCGGGCCGCTCCGCGGCGGGTTTGGCCCACAGGAAATGCCCCACATCCATGAAGTGAAAGGAATGCCACCAGTAGGGGAGGATGTCCCACCCGTAGCGGCGGAGTTGTTCACCCATCGAGAGGATCGAAAAACCGCGCGTGGCGAAGAGCTTGCTGGAGCTGGTGTTGTAGCCCTCCACGCAGGCCGACACCTCGTCGCAACCCTGCGCGGCGAAGAAATCCAGCGCCCCTTCGATCAACCCCTGTCCCGCGCCCAGGCCCCGCGCCTCTGGATCGGTGAACACCCAATAGACGAAGCCCACCTTCCGCCCCTTGGGCAGCGTAAACGTTTTGAGCACCGCGCCGCCCACGATGCGCCCTTCGTGCTCTGCCACCAGCACGTCCTTGCTCCACGAGAAAAACAGCCAGGTAAACGGCGAAAACGCCCGCCGCATCACCTGTTTGGTCGCGGCTTTCTCCCCTTCACGAATGGGTCGAATCACGAGTGAGGTATTCATGTTTGATCCTTTCGAGTCAGAAGTCAGCGGGCGTCCCCGCCTGTACGCCGCCACGAGGGAGTGCCCGATCTCGGTGGCATGACGCCAGAGGATTCCTGGCTACTCCTGCAAGCCCTTGCGCCACAGAATCAGGTACAGGCCGATGGCGATCAAGACGATGGGCCACCCCTGCCCGGCATATTGCAGCACGGTCGTCATGGGATCGCCGATGAGCAGCGCGCTGCCAATGAAGGCCATGATCCCGCCGGGGATGAGGGGCCACCAGGCGACTTTGCGGACGAACAGCGCCGAGGTCAGCGTGATCAGCGCCCACCCCAGCGCGAAAGCCAGCAGGAACAGGCCGCCTGCCGCCTCGCCCTCCAGCCCGTTGAAGGGGCCTTCCAGCAGCACCACGCCCGCGCCGATCCCCATCAAAATGCCGCCGGGGATCAGGAAGCCCACCTTCCGGTTTACACTGCCCCACACCAGGAAAAACAGTCCCAACGCCAGGGGCAATGCCGCGCCGAGCTCCCATCCCGTGAAATTGCTCACCAACATCCACACTCCCACACTCACCAGCACCACGCCCCACACCAGCTGCTGGCGCTTCTTTGTGTCCTGAACCGGCACCTCGTTGCTCATTCCAACCCTCCTCCTGCAGAAATCCCGAAATCCGTGGCGAATGTCGCGCGGACTCCAGTTCGCCTCGCGTCTGGATGACGAGCGTACTATACCATGGCAGGACGGGAAAAGGATGGCCCACAGGTCACGGTTGGGGTCATATTGGAGCGTGTGACGTCACAGCGCAGCACGATTTTGGGGCGCCGGCGTGAAGAGCAGCTCCCCGGCGTCCCCTCACAGCAACCCCAACTCGCGCGCTTTGAGGGCCGCCTGCGTGCGGTCGCGTACTTCGAGCTTGGCGAGGATGCTGGTGAGGTGATTCTTCACCGTACCCTCGGCGATGAAGAGTGTGGTAGCGATTTCCTTGTTGCTTGCTCCCTGCGCGACCAGGCGCAGCACCGCCAGTTCGCGTTCGGAAAGGGCTGCGACTGGCGCTTCAATACGGGGGGCCTGTTCCACCAGCCGCGCGAATTCCGCCACCACCTTTGTCGCCACCGAAGGCTGGAGAAAGGATTCACCGCGTGCGGCGGCGCGCACCGCCTCGAAGAGCTTGGTCGAGCTCGCGTCTTTGAGGAGATAGCCGAGGGCGCCGGCGCGCAGCCCCTCAAAGATGTCTTCATCATCATCGAAAGTGGTCAGCACAATCACCCGCACGTCGGGATAGAGCGCGTGCAGTTGTCGCGTCGCCGCGACGCCATCCAGCACCGGCATCCGCAAATCCATCAACACCACCTCGGGCTGGCAGGTCGCGCACAGGCGCAGCGCCTCTCCGCCGTTGGCGGCTTCCCCCACCACCTCGAAGTCGGGTTGCGTGGCGAGCAACGTCCGCAGCCCCTCACGGAACATCGCCTGATCATCTACCAGCACAATGCGAATGCGGCCCATCCCCTCCCCCTCGAATGGCGTGAAGCCGATCTCAACGGGTCGCGACTCCCCTCTGCTTCAGCCACGAATTCTCGTCCGTTTCACATCGTCCCTTGCACTCTATGCAGATGCAGGCAATGACGCCCCCCTCAAGGCATCTCTGCTGCAGGAGGGACACCTGACCTTCAGCAGCGCATGGGCCCGCCTCAGGCCCCATCCTCAGCCAGGGTGCATATTGACGCTGAGGTCATTCCAGAGTGGGAAACCAGGCCTGCAATGTGCTCCGCAATTTATCAAACGCGCGTTCGTGGGCCTGCAAGCTGACCGTCTGTGCAAGCTCACGGTAAATAGCAGGTGAATGAGGTTTGCGGGCTTCATGCAACGCGGCAAGCAAAGCTTCCTTGGGCCGCGTTGGCTTTCCATTCGGCTCGCGGTCGCAGCGCTCCAACAGGCGCGCCAGCCTTTCTTGTTCCAGGCCCAACACTTCAGGGACATGGGGAGAACGTGACCAAACCCAGACCTCCAATTCAGGGTCCAACACAATTGCTGCCGCACGAGGTTGCTGCGCTTCCGTCAGCCAACCTGCCCGGCCCAGGCGATCTTCCAGGTCAGCTTCCATTTCTGAGGCAGTCTGGCGCTGTTCCTGTCCCGAGCCCTCACGATCCAGCAACACCAGGGCATAGGCGGCCAACTTCGTATAGGATCGCAGCAGATCATGAGCTCGCCGGAAGACTCCCGCATCCCGGCCCGGATCACGGATAACTTTGCTGGTTGGCGTTCGGATGCCAAGAGCTTCGGCCCGGCTTTCAAGTAAGGTGCGCAACGCCCACTCAGCATCGGCGTCGGCAACCAAAACCACCAGATCGTATTGAAAACTCATCCCAGAACTCCTGCCGCAAACAACGTCTCCAGAGAGGGTTCACGTTGCCAGTCGCGCAGCATGGGATGTCGCGACCCATTGACCACCGACGTCACTCCGCCAGGGGATTGAGCAAAGACCAACAAGTTTTCCGGTTCCGCCAGCGCCAGAATCAGGGGCGAATGCGTAGCCAGGAAGACCTGACTATTGTAGACCGAGCTTAGCGCCTTAAAAACCGCTTCAATGGCTTTAGGATGAATTCCATTTTCAGGCTCTTCAATGACAAAGACTTGTTCGCTGTTGGGCAGATAGGCGAGCAACGTCAGCGCCAACAACCTCAAGGTGCCATCCGAAAGTAACCACGCGGGGACGGAAAGGCCATTTCGGTAAGTGACTAACAGGTAATAGGAGCGATCCTCGGGACGTTCCGCAACCTCAATGTGCGCCAGATCCTCAAGAATGGTCTGTAAGTGTCGTATCCACCACTCAAAACGTTGCGGATCAGTTTCCAGAAGCATTTTAACCATGATCGGCAGATTGGATCCATCGGGTTGAAATACCCGCGGCGCATCGGAAGGACAGGTTCGGCGCATCAGCACACTATTCAGCTGCAAGACTTGCACGTTTTGCAAGAGGACGCGCTTCCACCACAAGGCCGAGGGGAAGCGGTCATAATCTTCCGGGATGCCGGTCAGTGCCAGCCGTTGCGGGGAAAATCGCAGCATCATATTCCAATCGGTTTTCTCCGAGCGGAAATAGTCATTGCCGCTATCGGCAACCTTGCGCACCACCAGGCGATAGCCTTGGGGCTTTTTCAAACGCCCGGGATGCAACACCGGTTCCACATCGGCAGGGGGCTCAAACGGGAACAGCGGCACAGGAAATAGCTCCTGCTTACGACGTTGCGTGGAATTGATCAGCCATAAGTTTTCCCCACCGACAACAATTGAGCCATTCTTCCCCAGGCCTACCCCCACCTCATAGCGCAAAGTGTCATAGCCATTGGTCTTCAGAGATGCCGGCAGGCTCGCTTCAAGCGCAATTTCAAATCCTTTTTCGGCGTCTTCATGTTTCCAAACCAACTCTTGCAAAGTGCTCGCGCGTTTGCGCACCGCTTTCTCGACATCGCTTTCCAGCGCATCCCGAATGAAAGCCAGGCTATCCAGAAAGGTGCTTTTCCCACTGGCGTTGGGCCCGATCAAGATGTTGAAAGGCGCCAATTCGAGACTGGCATGTCTGAAACATTTATAATGTGAGATTTCAATTTTGCTGAGCATCATCCACTCCACTCTTCCCCCGCGCTGTTCACCCTTCGTGCAAGGAGAGCTCCAGCTCAAAGCCCGCGCCGACTTCCGAAGCGAGGCGCAATTCGCCACCAAGCAGCTGCACCCGCTCGCGCAGGCCCACAAGGCCAAAGCCGTCGCTCGTCGGCATGTCGCTGCCGATGCCATCGTCCGTCACCTTCAGGCGCACTTCCTGGGCGGTGTAGGTCAACGTCACCCCGGCATGACGCGCCTGAGCGTGTTTGCGCACGTTCGTGAGCGCCTCTTGCACGGTGCGATAGAGCGTCAGCTCCACTTGCGGCGAGAGGGGACGCGGCTCGCCATTCACCGTGAAGGCCGTGGCGATACCGGCAGCGCTGCACTCCGCAGCCAGCGCGGCCAGCACCGTCGTCAATGCCTTCCCCTCCAGCGGCGAAGCGCGCAACGCTGCCACCGAGCGACGTACTTCGTGCAGCCCCTCTTTCGTCAGCGCCTGCGCCCGTTCCAACGGTGCCAGGGCCTGCGCGGGATTCTCGCGCGCCAGCGCGCGGGCGGCCTCCAATTGCACATTGATCGCCGTGAGATAATGTCCCAGGCTGTCGTGAATTTCGCGGGCCAGACGGTTGCGTTCTCGCGCCGTCGCCAGCTCCTCTGCCTGCACGGCATAGCGCGCCAACGCCGCATGTGCTTCCGCCAGGTCGCGCGCCAGGCGCTCCCCTTCACTCCGCGCCCGGGCTTCACTCATCGCCATCTGCGTGAAGATCACGACGAAGACTACGCCGGGCACAAAAGAGAGCACCGCCGTCACCCCGATCTGCCAGCCGTTGGGGATACCGATAAGCAACCCGAAAATAAGCGTCGTCAACGCGCTGAAGGCGACCACACCCCACCGCTCAAATAACACCGCTCCATGGCTCACCAGCGGCAACAGCAGCAGCCAAAACGCCCCGCTGAAATGAGCCAACAGGGTAATCGCGATGGCCAAAAGGAACTGCGCCCCGAAATAGAGCAGCCGCATCCTTACCGCCGTCCCCAAAACATAATTCTCGAAGAGATATGTGCCGATGCCAATGTAAAGGAGGCCCAGTCCTACCAGCGCCAGGACTTCCACCGGCGTGAAAGCCACTCCCGCAGCCGTGAACAACGACACATACGCGGCGATGACCACGACAATGAAAGCCCAATCGGCGGTTTGCAGGAGACGGCGGCGAGGGGGCATGCGCATCACGCTCCGGGGCTACGGCGAGGAAAATTCGGGCAGCAGAGCGGCGTAGAGCCCATTGGCGGCGATCATGTACAGCACCCGTGGCTCTTGCGTCACCACGAACGTCTCCAATTGCCGCAACTGCCCTTCGCGCACGCGGAATTGATGGAGATAGTTCCCCCGCTTGTCGAGCGCCACGATGCGCTCATTCTGGCGGTCTCCCAGATAGATACGTCCCTCATCGGCAGGCTCTTCATGGGGATCTCTTGCAACGGCGTCCGGCTCGACATACATCACCGCGGCCTGCAGGTTGTTGTCAGGCAAGCCGCGCAGGGCAAACGTGAGATCTTCCGCGCCGGAGAAGTACACGCGGACTGACCCATCGCCCAGCAGCAGGTAGAGCCGTCCGTCGAGGCCCAGGTTCAATACCGTTTGCAGCTGCGGGGCCGCGCCGGGCACGAAATACGGACGCGGCGGGCTGTTATACAGGCGATTGAGGGGCGCATACCGGAATAACTGCCCCTGCTGCCGATCGAGCAAGTAGAGCTGCTCCCCGTAAGTGGCGATCATCGTCACCGAGCGCGACGTGTGTTCGCCCTCCAAACGCTGCCGCGTGATCCCCGCCGGCCCCAGCGTCGGCTCATAGACGTACAACGTGCCGTCGTCGCTGTAGATGAACAGGGCGCCGTCGCCATAGGTCGCTCCCGGCGTCACCCAGGCAATGTCTACGAGATGTTCGACGGTCGCGCCTGCCACGATCTGACCGCGCCGCAGGATCGAGGTGGGCGCGGCGGAGCTCAAACGCAAGCCATCCTCCGCGAGCGGCATCCCCAGCACCTCCTCGGTGACGGGGTTGAGCAGGTAGATCCACGTGCGGGTGACCAACAGCCGGCGCGGCGCCGGCGAAACCCCCAGCTCCGCGATCTTGGTGAGTGACAGCACCGCCGCTTTCTCCAGCATCTCGAGGTTGAGCTGCGCTTCATCGCGCAAAGTCTGCGCCCTGGCATTGCTTGAATCCAGCGCCAGCACTTGCTGCGCCAGCGTGAGAGCTCGTTGCCAGTCCTCTGCCGCCTGACTGGTGTAGGCCTCTTGCCAGGCGACCTCCGCATCGGCCAGCAGCGTCTCAACCCGCGAGGCGCCGCCAAACTGGAAATAGGTGGTGAGAGTGATGAGGGAAGTAAGGAGCAACAGGCCTAGCGCGAGGCTGCTGAGCAGCAGTGGATTCTCCTGCGGCGCCATCCGTGAGACGCGCGCGCGTTTCGCCTTCACCTTGCCGGGCATCAGCGCGCGACCAAAGGCACGGAACAACGGCCCCAAGGTCTCCCGGAGATGCAAGGACGGCAGTTTGAGACGCGGCAGTGACAGGCGCGGGCGCGCGGCAGGCGCCTCCCTTTTGGTCTCTTCCCCTGTCTCCATTGCCGACGAAGGGGGGGGCGTCGGCGGGATGGGCGCTAGCGGTTCCGCCGGGGTCGCTGGCGTCGGGGCA
>JAAZNO010000403.1 GCA_012798275.1 Chloroflexota bacterium | reverse complement strand
GTGCAGATCGAGCAACGGATACGGCGCGTAGCCGATCAGGAGCGCCGCGCCGAGCGCCGCCGACTTGCCGAACCCCTCCCGCGTCCACAGATACGTTCCCGCGACCAGCGCCAGATGTCCCAGGACAAAGCCGCCGAGCAGAGTCGCCTCAAATGAGAATCCCAGCAGCCGCAACGGCAGCGCCAGGTAATAGCTCAGCGGCGCGTAATAATTGAAGAGCGGGAAGCCATATCCCAGGCCCAGGTCGGGGAACCAGCGCGGAAAGAGCGTTCCATGGAGCAGCGCCCGCTCGAGTTGCGCCAGCCGATACAGATGAAACACCGCATCGAAGCGCGGCAGCTGCCCTTGCAGCAGGGGCTGCACCGCCGGCAGCAGCGCTGCGACGAGCGTGAGCGGCAGAGCCAGGCGCTCCAGGCGCTGAAATCGGGATGGAGGGCGTTGTTGCTGTTCCATGCTGCCTCAATAGTACCGTGAAAGCGCGCTTGGGCAAGCTGCCGATTGTCACTTCCTGGGTTTCTGGATATAATCAGGGGCAGGTAATGGTACTTGGCGGATCGCGGGTTGAGGGGATGACACTGCGCACACTCTATCAAGCCTTGCTCGATTGCGACGGCGCGCGTTTGCGGGTGATCGCTCAGCAATGGGACGTGGCCCTCAAGGCGGAGGCGCGCCCCGATGCTGCGGCGCAGCTGGCGGATGCCATGGCGCACGCCGAGGGGGTCGAGCGCGTGTGGGAGGGGTTGCCTCCCGCCGCCCGCGCGGCCCTGGAAGACCTGCTGCGGCGCGGGGGCGTTCTCCCCTGGGCGATTTTCACCCGGCGCTGGGGGCAGGTGCGGGTGGTAGGCCCGGGGCGGCTGGAACGAGAGGAACTGTGGCGCACTCCCATCTCCCCTGCAGAAACCCTCTGGTATTGGGGATTGGTGTTCCGCGTCGGCACCCTCAGTGCTACTGGCGACCCCGTCGAAATGGCGTACGTCCCCGATGTGTTGATGCTGTATCTGCCCACGCCGCCGCCTCAAGAAATCCCTTCGCCTGAACCCATCGCCGCCCCGCTGCGGACCCTGGCGGGGGATGATACCCTCGGCGAAGCCCTGGTGACGCTCTGGACCTTTTTGCAAAACGAGAGTGTCCGTCCGGCGCCGGACGGCAGCTGGCCGGCGCGCTTGCGGGAAAACTTCCTGGCGTTGTTCCCGGCAGAGGCTCTTTCGCGCCTGCAGCTGCTGGAGACGCTGGCGTTGGAGCAGGGGTGGATTCATGTGGACGAACGTCACCTCTTGCGTCCGGTCCCCGGTCCCATGCTGGAATGGCTGCGCGGCGGGAGGCGGATGCAGTGGTGCTCGCTGGCGCAGGCGTGGGAACAAAGCCGCCTCTGGAATGACCTGGCGCAGGTTTCCTCGCTGCATCCCGATCCGGTGCGGGGCTGGCCCAACGATCCGCTGGCTTCCCGCGAGCGGGCGCTGGGACTCCTGCGGCGTTACACTCCCGGCGCCTGGTACACGCTGACGGGGTTGCTCGACTATGCCCATGAGCACGAGCCGGACTTCCTGCGCCCCGACGGGGATTACGAGAGCTGGCACCTCCGGGACGCCGCGACCGAGGCGCCCTTGCGCGGTTTTGCGACGTGGCCCCTGGTGGAGGGGGCGCTGCTGGCGTTTTTGGTGACGGGGCCGCTGGCGTGGTTGGGGATGGTGGACCTGGGGTGGACCGCGCCGCATTTGCCGCCGGACTGCTTCAGCATCAACGCGGCGGGCGCGGCTTTTTTGAAGCTTGACGGCGATTTTACGTTGCCCGAGCCGCCGCCGGTGGAGCTGCGGCGCGACGGCGTACTCATCACGCCCGCCGGCCGGCGTTACGAACGGTTTCAGATCAGCCGCATCGCCGAACCGGTGGGGATGCCCCGAAGGGCGTTTGGCAAGGAGGCCGCCTATCGCCTCACGCCGCTTTCGCTGGCGCGCGCCAAAGCGCAGCGCATTTCCCTGGAGCGGATTTTGGAATTCTTGCAGACAGCGACGG
>JAAZNO010000402.1 GCA_012798275.1 Chloroflexota bacterium | reverse complement strand
GAGCTCCAACGCCGTGGCATCGGCACGCTGCCTGGAACCCTCGCCGAAGCCCTGGACGAGCTGGAGAAAGATGAGGTGATCCTCAAAGCGCTGGGGGGCTCTATCATCGAGACGTTCCTGCGCGCCAAACGCGCCGAGTGGGAGGAGTATCGCATCCAGGTCACTCCCTGGGAGCTGGAACGCTATCTCGAAACGGCATGACGCTGCAATCATGAGCGCCTGATCACATCGGACTGCGCGTGCGGACTACCGCCGTGCGCGCAGTCCGATCACCTTGAAATCCAATTTGCTGTGGAGGGGATATGAATCCAAATGCGGCTGCGTTTGTCAGCTACACGGCCGCCGGCGGCGTTGTGACCGACGGGACCGGCGAGCAGGTGCTGTTGTTGATTCGTCCCTCGCAGGATGAGGTTCGCCTGCCGAAGGGCCACATTGACCCCGGGGAAACACCTGAGGCCGCTGCCCTGCGCGAGACCATTGAGGAAACCGGCTATGACGATCTCGAAATCCTCGCGCCGCTGGGACAACAACTGGTCGTCTTCTCGACGGACAATTCCAACGTCCGCCGCACAGAAATATTCTTCCTGATGCGCGCGCGCTCGCGGCACGAAACGCCACGTCCGCCCGAAGATGAAGCGCAATTCTTTACCATTTGGGTGACGTGGGAGGAAGCGTGGGCCCATCTCACCTTTGAGGCCGAGCGGGAATGGATCCGCCGCGCCCGTCAGGCAATTTCCCGGCACACGGTATGAGTCACGCCGCGCAGGACGCCGCCTCCCTCACCGCCAAAGCCCTGGAAGTCCACGCGCGGTTGGCAGCCCGCTATGGACCGTTCCCATGGCAGCCCACCGACCCGCTCGCCGAGCTGGTCAACACCCTCCTGAGCCAGAACACCAACGATCGCAACCGCGATCTGGCGTTCGCACAACTGCGGACGCGGTTTCCCACCTGGGAAGCGGTGCGCGACGCGCCCGTCGAAGAGGTGATCGCCGCCATCCGTCCCGCCGGGCTGGCGCCCAGC
This sequence comes from Chloroflexota bacterium, assembly GCA_012798275.1. Lineage (GTDB taxonomy): Bacteria > Chloroflexota > Anaerolineae > B4-G1 > SLSP01 > JAAZNO01. The sequence goes on along the minus strand of JAAZNO010000402.1, from coordinate 1,859 downwards.
AAGGGACCGCGCCTCCAGGCCATCCTGCGCCGCATCACCGCCGAACGCGGCGAGCTGACGCTCGACTTCCTGCGCGAGCTGCCCCTCCCCGCGGCCCGCGCCTGGTTGCGCGACCTGGATGGGGTTGGCCCCAAGACCGCCGCGATCGTCCTGCTCTTCGCGCTAGGGCGACCGGCGTTTCCGGTAGACACCCACATTCACCGGGTCACCTCGCGGCTAGGACTCATCCCGCCAAAAACGTCCCGCGAAGCCGCCCATGAGCTGCTCGAAGCCCTCATCCCGCCGGAGCTCTACTATCCCTGCCACCTGGAAATTATCCAACACGGGCGCAGCGTCTGTCACGCCCGCCGTCCGCGCTGTGAAGAGTGTCCGCTCCAAGACCTCTGCGACGCCTACCCGCGGCAAGCCGCCGGCAAATGAGCGCCGGCGGTGTTCCCCGCCGCAAGTTTTTTGACCGCCGGGGCACGCCTCAGGCAGAATGCCTTGGTCAGAGTAGTTTTACCTACCCGCCAGCCGCCTGTTTAGAGGCGCCCATCCGTATATCCAGGGCTTCGCCATTTCCAAACCCGCACCCACGGAGTATATGATATTTGTCCAAACTTACGGTTTACGCAACCTTAAAATTCAGGCAATTTTAACGTTATACCCCCCTTTGGGCATTGCCTAACGGCGAATTTTCTGGTAGAATGGAATCGTGCGCGGAGGTAAACCCCTCCAGCGCCAGCCTGGCAGATCCACAAAGACTGGCGTCAGCACGTAAAGGTTACACCAACGATATTATATCGGCTGAGGGGAATTTTTGCGCCTCTCGCCGAACCGAGGCCGTCTATGTCCAAAATGGATGCACAGCGTTTATGGCAGGCAGCGCTGGGGGAGCTGGAATTACAGCTGACCCGTGCCATGTTCGACACCTGGCTGCGGGATAGCCGGTGCATTACCCTGGAGGACGACCACTGCCTGGTCATCGGCGTGAAGAACGGCTATGCCGTCGAATGGCTGGAAAATCGCCTCTACACCGTCATTCAGCGGGTCCTCCACCGGCTCGGCGGCCCCCAATTCGAGGCCCGTTTTGTCGTCTGGGACAACAAACTGGCCGCGGCTGAGCCGCCACCCCCTCTGCTGCAAAACGCACCTGTCCTGCCCGTTCCCGATCCGGGACTGAACGGCAGCTACACTTTCGACAATTTCGTCGTCGGTTCAGGGAATCGCCTGGCGCAGGCCGCCTCCCTCGCCGTGTCCGAAACGCCCGCCCGCGCGTACAACCCGCTCTTCCTCTACGGCGGCGTAGGCTTGGGCAAGACCCACCTGCTGCACGCGATTGGGCACAGCTGCTACAAACGCAACCTGCGGGTCCTGTACCTCTCGTCGGAACAGTTCACCAACGATCTGGTCGAGGCCATCCGCACGCACACCACCGACAGTTTCCGTGACAAATACCGCGGGGCGGAAGTGCTGCTTGTAGATGACATTCAGTTCATCGCCGGCAAAGAAAGCACGCAAGAGGAATTCTTCCACACGTTCAACGCCCTGCGCGATACCGGACGACAAATCGTCCTCAGCAGCGATCGTCCGCCCAAAGCGATGATCACGCTCGAAGAGCGGCTCCGCTCGCGGTTTGAGTGGGGCCTGATCGTGGACATTCAGCCCCCGGATTTTGAGACCCGGCTGGCGATCTTGCAGAACAAGGCCGATCGGCTGCAGGCACCCATCCCTGCCGACGTCCTGACCTTCATCGCCGGCAACGTCGAAAGCAACATCCGTGAGCTGGAAGGCGCACTCAACCAGGTACTGGCGCTCACCCGGCTCACCGGGCAGCCCTGCACCCTCGAAACCGCCAGAAATGTCCTGGGAGATCACCT
>JAAZNO010000401.1 GCA_012798275.1 Chloroflexota bacterium | reverse complement strand
GTGCTGTGTAGTCGTGGCCGGCGACGCGTTATCTGTAGTCCACGTCCACCAGCGGCGCACCCTCCGGCGTCGCTAATCGCCCCCCGAAAAACCACCAGTGGGGATGCGGCGAATCCGGCGCCGGCGTGCTGCGGATCAGCAAGGTGTTCACGCCCGCTCGCAGGCTGAACGGCACGGTGCGCTCGATGGGACGCGACCACAGCGGCGCGTCCGCCGCCTCGGGATGGGGCCGCATTTCCAGCGGGACGCCGTTGCAGAAGAGCGTCACGCTGCCGCCGGTGCGGAACTCCAACACGGCCTCCCGCACCTGAGGACTGAAGACCGTCGTCGTGAGGTAGCCCACCAGCGGTGTCCCGGCCCACAGATCGGCCTCGTACTCGCGGGCAAAGTACACGAAGTGCACGGCGTGAGGTTCATCCAGCGCGGGGATGCTGGCGAGTTCCTGTTGTGACAGGCGCCAATCGAGCGTCGGGTCCACGCCGCCATCCGCCGTGAACACCGCCTCGGGAGCGGGCGCCTCCCCCTCATGGAAGGCAACGAGTCGCCAGCGGGGGATCGCGGGGAAGAGCAGCGGGCCGACAAAGCGCTCCGTCCACGAGACACCGCGCCAGGTGAGCGTGACCTCCGCCTCACACTGTTGGGCATGGAGCACGCCATCGAAGACAAAGGGCGCATCGAGAATGTGCGCCTCCGTCGTCTGCGTGTGGCGCACGGTCGCACCCTGCGGCGCCGGTCCGCGATGCAGCGTGAAGCGCACCTCCACGTCGTAGGGACTGCCATCGGCGGGCGCGCCGACGATAATCCGCACCAGCTGCTGCGAGGTCTCTTCCAGCGTGGTGAAGGGGATGCAGCGCGCGAAGGGGCCGCCCAGGCGCGCTACGGCATTCCACTTGCCGGGAAGCTCGGGCAGGGCCAGCACGGCGTCGGCGTCCAGCAGCTGCTCCGGCGGGAGCGCCCCCGCACGGCCTTGCAGGAGCCGCTGCACGTCGGCGGCGATGCAGGCGCGATTGTGGACCTCGCCCAGCGCGACGATGTTCCCCGCGGCCCGCGCTTCGACCGTCACCGCCTGCGATTTGGGCCACGCCGGGGTGCTGATGATCGTCCGCAAGCGCACGGCGTCGTAGCGCGCCACGGCGGGCGCGCCGTTGACCCACACCTCCACGGGTTCGGCACTGCCCTCCAGCCAGAGCTCGTAGCTGCGCGCGGCGGGAAGCGCGTCACAGCGCCCCTCTACCGGCGCGATGGTCACCCGCCAGCGAGCGCCCTCCGCCTCGGAAGTGATCTCGGTCCACTCGAATTGCCCCTCGCGGTAGGCCTCCGTCAGGCCGTCGTCCTCATAGAGGCGGAAACGTCCCGGCGCGCCGGGGACCGCAGCGATGACCAGCCGATCCCGAGGCAGCACGTCGGTGACGCCGGAGCGTAGCCGGGGAGGCGTCACCTCCTCGAACTCCGGCGCCAGCGGCACGATCGCCCCCGCCTTGAGCAGCAGCGGCACGCGGTCGAGATCGCCCACCAGCCGCACCCAACGCGGACCGGTGAAGGTCTCGTGGGTCTGAGCATCCATCCACATCCCCGGCGGGACCCACACGTCCTCGAAGGCCATGCCGGTCGCCTCATCCATGGGATGCACGATGGGCGCGGCGAGCATCTGATCGCCAAAGTAGTATTGGAAACGCGCGGCGTAGGCATCCGGCGTTTCGGGATGCTCGTAGACCATGGGATAGCAAACGGAAAGCCCCGTCTCGACGTTGCGGCGCGCCAGGGTGTAGAGGTAGGGCACGAGCCGATAGCGCCACTGGAATGCCGTCCTCGCTACGCGAAACACATCCTCCCCAAAAGCCCACGGACGCCGCTCGCAGCGGGCGTCTTTGGTGGCATGCAACCGCAGCACCGGGCTCAGCGCACCGTATTGCACCCAGCGCGCGTAGAGCTCCGGCGTGATCGTCCCGCCCATGTGTCCGCCGATGTCATGGCTCCACCAACCGTAGAGAACGTTCGCCGCCGTCGCCGTGAAATACGGCTGATAGGCCAGCGCGCCCCACGTCTCGTAGGTGTCGCCAGAGAAGCCGATGTAGTAGCGATGGTTGCCCAGCCCGCCCCAGCGGCTGTAGAGCATGGGACGCACGCCCTTGCGGGTGATGTCGTTGAAGTGCAGGTGATTGAGCCAGGGCAGCGGATCGAGGCCCTTCACGTCGGAGACTTCACCCTGCTGCCAGTCCAACCACCAGAAATCCACGCCCTCGTCCTCCATCGGATGGTGCAGGATCGAGAAATAGGCCTCCACGAAGCGCTTGTCGCCGATGGTGAAGGGGATGGGCTGCCGGGTTGCCGGGTCCACGCCCATGGCCTGCGCAAACGCGGGATAGGCCGCCTCGTGCGGCTGAATCCCGTCCGCCGGATGCAGGTTGAGGGTAGCGCGCAGCCCTTTCTCGTGCACCCATCGCAGAAATGCCGGCGGATCTGGGAAGAGAGCGCGGTTCCAGGTGTAGCCCGTCCAACCGTCGGGGGTATGCCAGTCCATGTCAATGACGAGCACGTCGAGCGGGATGTCGTGCGCCTCGAAATCGCCCACCAGCTGCTTGAGGTCCTCATCGCTGTAGGCCCAGTAGCGCGACCACCAACCGCCCAGGATGAAGCGGGGAATGAGGGGGATCGCGCCGCCAAACGGCAGGTACTCGCTCAGCGCCGCCTTGTAATCGTGCCCGTAGCCAAAGAAGATCCAGTCCTGCACGCCCTTGCCGGGGATCTCGTAGTCGCGGCGGGGCTGCACCCACCCGTCGGCGGGGTCGAAGAGCACATGGGGGGTGTCGTCGAACAACGCCCACCCGTCGCGGGAGAGCAGGCCCTCCTCCAGCGTCGCGTCGCCGGCGCAATTATCCAGCGTGCGGCGCGTGCCCCGCAGGTTTCGGGGATTGGACATCCCCGGCCGCCAGACGACGGTCTCGCCGTTGAGGGGGAAGGCGATGCTGAGATTTTCCGGCGTGAACTGCCCGCTGCCGATCCGATAGCACAGCGTCAGCGCGCCGGTATCCAGCACGAGCACGCCGTCCTCCACACGCACCGCAAAAGGCGGCGGCGTTTCCACGTAGCGCGTCGGGAAGGCGTAGGTCGCGCGATCCTCAAAGGCCCCGGTCTCCGCCCATTCCAGGCGGATCATGCGGGGGGTCAACACGGTGAAGCGGACGTTCCCGCTCACCACCATGCTTGCGGGATGGGCCTGGGGGCGCCCGCGGAAGCGTATGCGGTCGAACAAAGCGGAATCTTTCATCAATTGGGCTCCTTCGGAAATAGAGATCAGCGGTCAGCGGTCAACGAATCAGCGAAAAAGCGAAAAAATCACTTGCGTGGCGAAGGGTGCGCGCACTTCAGGCCGCTCTCTGCCCGCCCCGAAATAAATTTCGGGTCTGCCATGTCAAGCCCGCTGAAGCAGGCTTCCAAACAACGCGCTTCAGCGCGGTTGGCTCGTGTCAGGCCGGGGATTCCATCCCCAGCCGAACCTCACATTTTCATTCTTGAATGGTGTGCGCCAGCATATGGCGTCTCCTTCAAAAATGGCCCCGAATGAACACGAATTTCACGAATCAGCGAATCACTTGCGTCCGCACCTTAGCACATTCACACGTTATTCTCTTGCTTGCACGGTGTACAACAGCTCGCGTCTCTGTCGAAAATATGGAAATCAACGCCGTCTGCGCCGCCAGGCGACGCCGCCCAGCGCTAACGCCCCCAACAACGCTACGCTGCTCCAGCCGCCAGCAGCGTCTGGCTTGCGGTCACCGGGTTGCCACTGCCTAACGCTGTCGTCAGCGACATCACCAGCGCCAGGATCAACACACCTCTTCCAAAGCGCAGAACTGTCTTCATAGCTTGTCTCCTGGTGGCTGAAATGAGTGAGAATTCAAAAGGAAAATCAAACCCGATCGCGCCATTGAAGCGCCAACCCGTCCTCTGCCGCCAGGAGAGAAAGCGGGTGCACCGTTGGAAATTAATATTATAGTCGCCATTTCCCCTGCCATGGTTCAATCCTGCGCTGACAAAAAAGGCCTGGTTACCCGCCGCCAGGCGCTACGGGCCCCTACCGTGTTAGGGGGCGCGCAGAACCAGCGGGAGGTAAACGCTCCTCATCACAGAAGTGAACAGCACCGCTTGCGCCCGCACGGTCGGCGCTTCGGCAACGGCAACGGTCACCGTGATCACGTGCGACGTCGCCCACGAGAGAGCGCCGCCTTCAGGAATCGTGACGTTCACTGTGACCGGCGTGACTCCGCCGGCCGACACCAGCGTCTGTGTCGGCACGATCTGGATCGGCCAGGCCCCCGGCGACGCCGATGCCATCACGGTAGCAGAGAGCGCGCCGGTATTGGTCAGCGTCAGGCGATGAGACACCGTCGCTCCAGCCGGCCCGGCCTGGTAGGATACCGACGGCGACACTTCCAAAGCATAGGGGAGAAGCGCCTCCGCCGTCATCTCCAGCTCCGCCGGCGTCGTCAGGCCCGGCCAGGAGGCGGCGATGTGACTGGCAAAGGGGCCCACCCCGGCGTCCATCGGGAGCACCACCGTCCACGTAAAAGTCTGCGTCGCTTCGGAGCCCAAGGCCAGATCGCGCCAGATCACCTGCCCCGGCGTGACGCTCGTGGCGGGCGGGGTGTGGGCCAGCACCGTCGCCGAGGAGGGCAGCGTGAGGGTCAAGACGCCATCGGTCATCGGCAACAGGCTATCGTTGAGCAGCGTCAGCGTGTAAGTTACGGGGATCCCCAACCACACGCGCGGCGGTTGAGGCGTCACC
>JAAZNO010000400.1 GCA_012798275.1 Chloroflexota bacterium | reverse complement strand
TGCAGGCGGGCTACGCCCGCCTGCAAAGCCCCACAAAAAAAGTTTCCCTTCCCCCGCGCAGCGCTGGGGAAGGGAAAGGGGATAGGGGACAAGAATTGATTCTTAATCTTCAGCAACCGTCAGGAAATCTTCCGTTTTTTTAGTCAGTGGCTGAACAGTTACCCTGTGAGCCATAACCCGTGAGCAGCGACGGCGACGGCTCACGGGTCGGCTGGGGATGGAATCCCCAGCCTGACACGCGCCAAGCGCGCTGAAGCGCGTTGTTTGAGGACGTAGCAGCCCCGGGGGCCAGGAATTTCTAATCTTATTCGTGAAATTCGTGTTCATTCGGGGCCCATTTTCTGAGGAGTACTTGTCTCCATGCTCACTGCTATGCAAACTTTATTCTATCCGTTGGCGCTCGGCGTCGCCACGACGGCTCTGATAGCGCTCAGCTGGCACTACTGGCGCGACGTGAAGCGACAAGGCGCGACCTGGCTCGTCACCTTGCTGGCATTTTGGGCCCTCTGTGAGATGCTCAGGCTCATAAGCGCCGATGTCACCCTCAACACCATCCTGCTACGCCTGAGTTTTGTCAGCCGCAGCCTGCTGCCGGCCGCCTGGGTGCTTACCACACGAGAATTTGCGCACAAGCCTCCTCTGTCCCGCCGCCGGTGCTGGCTCCTCCTGCTCATCCCTTTCCTCACCCAGCTTGTGCTCTGGATTCCTCCCTTGCGTCCCCTGTTCTGGCGCGACGAGATAGCAGCGGCGCAGACTCTCTGGTGGGCGACGCCAACAACACTTTACGGGCCCTGGTTCTGGATCCACACGGCCTACTCTTACGCAGTCGCCATCCCCGCCGCATTGCCCCTCCTCGAGATCGCACGACGCTCCACCCAGCGTTACCGTGAGCAGGCCAGGTTCGCCCTGCTCGGAGCCCTTATACTGGGATGCGCCAGCGCACTGGTAGTGTTCAAAGGACCTGAGCCGCGAAATGACCTCCCTGCCGAGGTGCTCACGGCTGGCATGGCTCTGTTGTGCGCGTGGGGGCTGTATCACTATCAATGGGTAGGCCGCAGCAGATCCTTCGACAAGATCTACGACAACATCCACGAAGCAACGGTGGTTCTGGACACCTCCCAGCGAGTCGCCGATATGAATCAGATTGCATGTCGGCTGCTCAAAGCGCCCCTGGAGCGGACCATCGGCGAATCGGCGGAGCGGATCTTCCTCCCGTGGACTCTTTGGGCGCCGTATCTTGCCAGCGCCGAGGCCGTGCACGCCGAGCTGCTCATGGACCAGGAGTACGGCGCGCAATGGCTGGAGGTCCACACCCATCCCCTGCGGGACACCAACGGCAAATTGACGGCGACGGTGGTGACCCTTCAGGACATCAGCCAGCGAAAATGGATGGAACAGGCCCTGGAAGCGCGTCAGCGAGAATTGGCCGAGCTCAACGCCCTCAGCCGCGCCATCGCTTCCAGCCTCGCACTGGACGAAGTGCTCGAGGGCATCATCAACGCCGTGATGCGTTTGTTCCCCCAGGCTGCCGACGCCTCAGTTCAGTTGTTGGATTACGCCCAATCGCCGCCGATCCGTACCTGCAGCTACGCCACAAAACGGCGGGAAGATCAGCCAGTCCTGCACTTCGAGCTGGGGCAAGGCCTCGCCGGGGTAGCCGCAGCGGAAAAGATCACCCTGAACATCCCCGATGTGCTCGAAGATCCACGCTATCTCTGGCAAAAGGGATTT
>JAAZNO010000399.1 GCA_012798275.1 Chloroflexota bacterium | reverse complement strand
CGCCGCGAGCTGCTGCATGAGGTCAACCAACGCGCCGCTCACCGCTTGATCCAGCGCCTCACGGCTCATGTGACGGTATTGCTCGCGGGTGAGCAAGCGCTGATGGACCGGGAACGGCACGGTCGCCACCTGCAAAGGCCCGCGGCGCGTCTCCAGGCGCACCAGCTCCGGGCGATCTGCCACGGTCACGTGGGGCACCCCCAACGTGCTGAAGATTTCCACGCTGGAGGCCCGCTGTTCCATCAGCGGGATGTCGTGATTGCCCACAAGCAGCACCGTGGGGATAGCGGCCTCCGAGAGCCGCCGGATACGCTGCGCAAATTCGCGCTGATGGGTGGGACTGGGCGTCCGCGTGCGGAAGGCATCCCCCGCGAAGAGCACCGCGTCCGCCTCATGCGTGATGGCATACGTCACCACCTCGTCCAACCGGCGCAGGAAATCCACGACGCGCAGATTCAGGCCCGTCCCCGGGTCGAGCCGCCCGTAATTCTCCATCCCGATGTGCAAATCGGCAAAGTGTAGAATGCGAATCGGATCAGCCACGAAGCCCCCTCGACTGTCTCCCCTCAGTGTCCGTCACCCTCACGGCTCGGATTCAAGCGCCATGAGCTTCTCGACGCGCGCGCTGTGGCGACCGCCCTCAAACGCCGTGGTCAGAAAAGTGTCCACGATGTCCAGCGCCAGTCCCACGCCCACGACACGTCCCCCGAGCGCCAGGACGTTGGCGTCGTTGTGCAACCGCGCCATCCGCGCCATGTAGGAATCCGTGCACAGCGCCGCCCGTATGCCGCGCACTTTGTTCGCGGCGATGGAAACGCCAATCCCCGTGCCACAGATCACAATGCCCAGCTCGCCCGCGCCAGCCGCCACCTGCTGTGCGACGCGACGTCCGTAGTCGGGATAGTCCACCGAGACCTGCGGCTCATACGTCCCCAGGTCCTCCACCTCATGCCCCAGGGCCAGCAGATGAGCTTTCACGGCCGTCTTGAGCTCATACCCCGCATGATCGGAACCGATACAAATGCGCATCCCGTCACCCCCTTTACCAGCAAATAGCGCGCTTGCCATGAGCGCGCAGGTAAGCGTTTGCCCGCGAGAAATGCCCACATCCGAAAAAGCCGCGATGCGCCGCCAGCGGCGAAGGATGCGGCGCTTCGAGGATCAAATGCCGCTGTCCATCCATCAACGCGCGCCGGGCCTGAGCGTGCGCGCCCCACAGCATAAACACCAGCCCTTCGCGCTGTTCATGCAGCGCCATGAGAATGTCATCGGTCAGCGCCTCCCATCCCAACCCCCGATGTGAGCCCGGCTTGCCCATCGCCACCGTCAAAATTGTGTTGAGCAACAACACGCCCTCATCCGCCCAACGGGTGAGATCGGTGGAAAAAGAGGGGGGCGCGCCGGCGTACACGTCCCGCGCGACTTCCCGGAAGATGTTCCGCAACGAGGGCGGCGCGGCGACCCCCTCCGGCACCGAAAAAGCCAGTCCATCAGCCTGCCCTGCTCCGTGATAGGGATCCTGTCCCACGATGATCACCTGCACCGCCGCGAAGGGCGTGCGCTCCAGGGCGTAGAAGACGCGCCCCTCCGCCGGATAGACCGTCTCCTGTTCGCGCCGCGCCGCCACGGCAGCGAGCACGTCCAGATGATAGCCTACTGCCAACAACGGCGCCGCCTGCACCCAATCCCCCAAACGGTCAGACATCAACGTCGCCCCCATTTTCCGCTCGCGGCTTAAGGCTTGCGGCTGGCAACGCACTGTCGTGATCCGGAATCAAAGTCTCCACATTGCGGATGACCGGGAACAGGTAGCCGCCCAGGCTCACGATCAGCGCGGCCGCTCCGAAGATGACAAACATCAGCGCGATGCCCGCGCCGGGGCCAACCCCCACCAGCCGGCCAAAGAGCGGGACTGCCGCTCCCCCCTCCCGCAACGCTGGCTCGAAGACTTTGTCCGCCAGCGGCCCGGCAAGCAACGACGCGATTGGCATGACCAGCCACGCGATCAGGCGTCGCGCGCCAAAGACCCGGCCCTGAATATCCGGCTCGACTTTGGCCTGCCAGATGGCCTGATTGGAACCGTTGATCAGCGGGCTGAACGCGCTGCCGAGAAACAGCCCGACCGCCCAGAACGGCAGCGACTGCGCCAGGCCGAGCCATATCATGCCGAACAACGCCGCTCCCGCCCAGCCGAGCAGCACGCCATGGACGCGCCGTCGAAAGCCGCCCCAGGTGCTCATCACGATCCCCCCCAGCAATGCCCCCAGCGCGCCGGCAGAATTCACCGCGCCGAAAGCCTGCGCGTCGTTCCCCGTGCGTCCCAGAATCATCGCCCCGAAGACGGAATATCCCAGGTTGTGAAACAAATTGCCGAGCATGAAGATCAGCTGCAAGCCCAACAGGCCCGGACGGCTAAAGATGTAGCCGAAACCCATCAGGGATTCCTTGAGGAAGTTGCCTTGAGCCGCAACCCCGGCTGCCGTCCGCGCGGGTTGCGGAATGTGGCTGAACAGCAGCACGGTGATGGCAATGCTCGCCGTGACCAGATCTATGATCAGGAGGCCCGCGACCCCCACCGGCCCGATGAGGGCACCCGCGAGCAGCGGCGCGATAATCCCCGACGCCGCGCCGGCCGTTTCCAGCATCGCGTTAGCGCGCGCGTACTGCGATTTGTGCAGCATCGTCGAGATCGCCGCGGAGTAAGCGGGCCACTGGAAGCCGTTCATGATCCCGCCGACGAGCGCCAGCGCGTACAGGTGCCAGATCTGCAGCGCGCCGCTCAAATACAGCAGCAGAATAATCAGCGAGGTTACTGCTGCAGTCAGATCGCTCAGCATCATCATGAGCTTGCGGTTGGCGCGATCCACGATCGCGCCGATGAAGGGGCTGAGCAGGGTCATCGGGGCGACAAAAAAGAAGCCCGTCAGCGCCAGCGGCGTCGCCTGACCGCTCTTGCCGTAAACCCAAAAGGTAAGCGCAAACCCGCTCATCGCGGTACCCAACAAAGAAAGCACCTGACTCACCCAGATGAGGGTGAAAGTGCGCATCCCGCCTTGCTGAACGGAGGAAGGTGTGTCCCGCATTCGCCGCCGCCTTGCTACAACCGCGGCAGCACGACTCCGACCTGCCCTTGATACTTGCCCTTTTTGTCGGCGTAAGAGACTTCACAGGGCTCATCGCCCTCGAAGAAAAGCACCTGCGCGATGCCCTCGTTGGCATAAATCTTCGCGGGCAGCGGCGTCGTGTTGCTGATCTCGATGGTGATATAACCGTGCCAACCGGGTTCGAGGGGAGTGAAATTGGTCACGATGCCACATCGCGCATACGTGGATTTCCCCAACACCGCCCCCAGGACATTGCGCGGCATACGGATATACTCCAGGCTGCGCGCCAACGCGAAGGAATTCGGCGGGATAATGCAGAGCTCCCCCACAAAATCCACCATGGCGTGCGGGTCAATGCCCTTGGGATCCACCACGGTGAGATTCCCCACCCCCGGCGTGAAGACCTTGAACTCGTTAGCGACCCGAATATCGTAACCATAAGATGAGAGCCCGTAGGAGATGATCCCATCGCGGCGCTGCCCGTCATAGAACGGGTCAATCATCTGCTGTTCCAGCGCCATCCGGCGAATCCAATGATCAGGTTTGAGTCCCATAGCGTTTCCTGTGTGCAGTCATCCGTGATGGGTAAGGAGTAATGGGTGATGGGGCCAGCCACCAGCAACCAGTAACCAGCCACCAGCCACCAGCCACCAGCCACCAGCAACCAGCCACCAGCATCCAGCAACCAGCCACCAGCATCCAGTAACCAGCATCCAGTAACCAGCCTACCCCACCCGCTTGTAGAACAGCGGCAACGGATCCACCGGCGTCTCGGAGAACGTCAACGCCGCCAACACGCGCCGTTCGGCCTCAGCGCAGCGCGCCTCATCGTTGGCATAGACGGTAAACAGCGGCTCGCCCGCGTGAATCCACTCCCCGACCTTGAGGTGCACCATCAACCCCACGGCATGATCAATCGGGTCACCCTTTTGCAACCGCCCGCCGCCAAGGGCCACCGTCGTCATGCCGATCTCATCGGTCTGCACGCGCGCCAGATAGCCGCTCACCGGCGCGGGGACGGGGCGCACGATCCGCGCCACGGGGAAACGCTCTGGCTCATCGAGGTAGCGCACGTCGCCGCCTTGGGCGATCACCATCTGCCGGAATTTCTGCCATGCCGCGCCGGATTCGATGGCCTGCGCCGCCAGCTCCCGTCCCGCGAGCGCATCGGCGGCCTTTCCCCCTAGTGCCAACATCTCGCCGCCGACGACCCGGCAATGCTCCAGAAAGTCCTGCGGACCGGCGCCATGGAGCGTGTCAATCGCCTCGCGGACTTCCAGGCCGTTACCCACCGCCCAACCGAGAGGCTGATTCATGTCCGAAAGCAACGCCACCACCTTGCGCCCCACCTCATGGCCGATGCGCACCATACTCTCCGCCAGCTGTTCGGCGTCCTCGACCGTCTTCATGAAAGCGCCGCTGCCTGTTTTGACATCCAGCACGATCGCATCCGCGCCCGCAGCGATCTTCTTGCTCATCACCGAGCTGACGATCAGCGGCAGGCTGGGCACCGTCCCCGTCACGTCGCGCAGCGCGTAGAGCTTGCCATCGGCCGGCGCGAGGTTGGCGCTCTGCCCCGCCAGCACCAACCCGATCTCTCGCAATTGCTGCTTGAACTCCGCGACCGACAGATCGCTGTGGAAGCCGGGGATGGATTCGAGCTTGTCCAGCGTCCCGCCGGAGAAGCCCAAACCCCGTCCCGACATCTTGCCCACCGGCAGACCGCACGCCGCCACTGCCGGGCCGATCACCAGCGAGACCTTGTCGCCCACGCCGCCGGTCGAATGCTTGTCCACGACGAAAGGCGCCGCGTCCTTGAGATCCAGCATCTCGCCGGAATGCGCCATCGCCAGCGTGAGGTCCCGGATTTCCCGATCGTTCATGCCACGCAGCATAATCGCCATCAACAAAGCCGAGGCCTGATAATCCGGGATGCTCCCCTGGGTATAGCCTTGCACGAAGAAATCAATCTCCTCTGTGCGCAGCTCCTTGCCGTCACGCTTCTTCTCGATAATCTCAACCATTCGCATAGCAGCACCCTCCTCGGAAAATAGAGATCAGCAGTCAGCGAAAAAGCGAATCAGCGAATCAGCGAAAAAATCACTTGCGTAACAAAGATACCGCCACTGACTAAAAAACGCAAGATTTCCTGGCGACCCTTGAAGATTGAGTATCAACTTTTGCCCCTATCCCCTGACCCCTCCCCCCCGCGCTGTGCGGGGGGGAGGGGAAACTTTTTTTTGTGGGGTTTTGCAGGCGGGCTACGCCCGCCTGCAAAACCCCACTTTTTTTCTCCCCCTCCCCGACGGCGTATGCGCCGTCGGGGAGGGGGCTGGGGGAAGAGCAAAAGCTACAGCTCACAAAGGTTCATCCATCGCCGGCTAGCCACCTGGCGCCAGGCTGAACAGTGACCGCACATTTTCATTTTTGGATAGGCTGCGCCAGCACATGGCGTCTCCTCGGAAAATAGAACCCGTGCCCACGTGCCCACGTTCGCACCTTCACACGTTTCGCACGTTCACACTTCATACGTTTCCACACACCCGCGCCAGGGACGGCTTAAAAAACAGATTCATTGTACCCCAGACAGGCAGGAAAACAAGAGAAGTATTTCAGAATCCGTGAATCTGTGGTACAATTTACTTCAATTAGAAAACCAATATCTCACGCACTGCTGCGCCCGACAACGCTGCCGAAGCGGGTTGAACACAAGATTTGAATGAGTAAAGTAT
>JAAZNO010000398.1 GCA_012798275.1 Chloroflexota bacterium | reverse complement strand
TTTAACCTGACCGGTCAGCCGCTTAACACGATTGCCGCGATCAACTGGGCGCCGTACCGCTATCGCGACGGCGCGTGGGACTCTTTCCCGATGGCTGAATATTGGGACCTGTTAGGGGTGCGCCTGAAGGCCGGCCTGCCGTTGGCGACGGATGCTCCTTCCGAGACTGTCGAAGAAATTCGCGACGGGATGATTGCCGTCGCCCGCTCGTATTACCTGGCGCTCAATCAGGGGCGGACGAGTCTGGTGGCGGTGGGAAATACCCCCCTCTATCCGTACAACCCGCTCCAGGGCGATGGCTCGCTGACGATGACCCTATCGTACATGGCGACCCATTCTGTCTATGGCGGGATGACGGGCGGAATGTCGGGCATCGCGACCGTCACTGAAATGATCGTGGACGCCGCCTATCGCGCTTACAAGATCGAGATGAATTATGTGGGCCTGGGAGGCAGATTTTCCAAGGCCGGCATCACAGGGCCGAGGGACGTGTTCTGGCTGATTGGCAGCGGCATCAAGAACACGGCGACTGAGAAGCTGAACAGCCTCTTCGATACTCTCGCCGACACATTGAACAGCGGCAAAAAGTTCGGCACGGCGGTCGCGCTCTCCATTGCCGGCGCCTCGCTGCTGATCATTTCGATTGTCGTGGGCTTTGCCTTTGCCAAAGTCGAGCTGATGCTCAGCCTGGTGGTGTCGGTCACCCTGGCCACAGTGCAAGTGGTCCTGGCCATCAAGACCATCTATGAGGCGGCGACCAAGACCCTGGCGGAGCTCAGCCGGGCCGTCGTGGTATGCACCATCATTGGATTTATCATTGGGGTGGCGGTGGCCTTTGCGGGCGCAATTGTCACGATTGTCGCGGGGCACCTCGAGCTGAGCAGCATCGCCGCTCACGCCGCGATTGCCGATTTCATTGCTTACGCCATCGTCGCGACCCTCATCCTGGCCATCTCCCTAATCCCGGTCGTGGGGCAGATCATCGCCGCCATCATTGGCGCCTTTGACGCGCTGGTCCTGGCGATCTGCAGTCTCACCTCCGTCATTGTGGGCACAGACGTGCGGAAAACGTATGTCGGCCAGTGGCTGTGCAAGGGCCTCACAGGCTGGGCGGCTGAGGCGATCAAGTGGTTCATCTTTAGCGCCCGCGCGCTGACCGACCTGCAAGACCCGGAGCGGCTCCAATTTGGCCGTTTCGGCTATGATCTGGAAGAACCCGATGAGGGCCTGGCGGTGGGCAACAATCTCTACCTCACCCTCGATCTCACCAGCACCATCAAGCTGGTACCCGTCATCCCGCCCACCGACGAAATGATCGAAAACTGGAAAAGCGGCACGAATCTGATCCCGGTGGACTGGAAGTCCCTCTCGTACTGGTGGCAGTTCTCCGATAGCAATGTGAGACGCTCGACGTTCAAGTACGAAATCCAAAACCAGGAAGCCGATCTCGAAGGCGTTGACCTGGATCAGATGAAGGACGAGTGGCAGCCGGCCGGCGCGGCGCATACATTCTATGCCAATCCCACGCCGGCGAGCGAGGCGATTCCCCTGGACACGGCCGGCATCAACCAACCCATCCAGGCGACCTTGACCGAGGGGGCGGATGTGGCGACGCAGGAATGTTGGACCGTCCCCAATCCGCTCACGGTGTGGATGGGAGTGTGCGCCATCCCTTATGTCTGTTTGATTCCCGTCTGCGCCATTCGCGGCAGTGACAATTCGACCCACATTGACCTGGGCGGACGCTTTGTGCTCGACGTCTTGCCGTTCACGCTGGATGAATTCTACGCGGCGGTGGAGCGCGACGGCGGCTACAGCCTGGCGTGGGGGCAGGGGAACACCCTCACGTTCCAACGGCAAGCGGACTTTGACGGCGACAGCTTGCTCGGACGCGCGGATGGCGGCGCCGACCCTGATGATAGCCGCTGGGACACCGACGGCGATGGGCTGGCGGATGATTGGGAGCTATCGCACGGCAGCGATCCTATGCGCCAGGACAGCGACGATGACGGGCTGACGGACGCCGAAGAGGGGGCGCGGCACACCGATCCTATGCGCCAGGACAGCGACGGCGACGGCCTGACGGACAAGGAAGAGCTGACCGGTTGGGAAATAGTCTATGCCATTGACGCGAGCGGAAGCCAGCGCTACACCTGGGTCACGTCTGACCCGTTACAGCCTGATGCGGATTACGACGGCCTGAACGATTTCAAGGAGAGGACCTTCGGCTACAATCCCTATGTGCCCTCCGACCCGAGCGTCCTCAACATGGCGGCAGGCGTGCAGGAAACGAGTGCGCCCCTCCTGCTGTTGCGCCTGGATGAAGCCGCCGGCGCGCAGACCTTCCGCAATGAGGCCAACTTGACCGACGCCGCCGTATGCGCGCCGGGCGCCTGTCCCGACGCCGGGAAGGACGGACGTTATGCTTACGCGGCCCAGTTTGGCGGCGGCGATTCCCTGAGCCTGCCTAACGGCCCGGTGAACCGTCTGAGTCACAACTTCACCGTGGCGGCCTGGGTGCGTCCGACCAGGGTCTCCGGCGCTCAGAACATCCTGGCCACGGCCCAGATAAATAGCGCTGCCGATGGCTTTGCGTTTGGCCTGTCGAACGCTGGCTTATCTCTCAGAACTTATGGTGAGACCACTTACTATGCTTCCGTCGGACTGCAAGCGAACCAGTGGACCCATGTGGCAGCCGTGATGGATAGCGCGAATGCCGTATCCTTCTACGTGAATGGGGTCTTCAAGCAAAAGGTCTCATACTCCAGGCCGGCCCGGCCCGATACCGGGGATGCGTTAGTGATCGGTGCCACGTCTGCCGCCGATAGCTTCACCGGTCTACTCAATGACGTGACCGTCTTCGACCGCGCGTTCAACGCGGGTGAGGTTCGGGATGTGATGCAAGGCCGCTTCAATCTCAACGATAGGGTCGTGCTGCCCGGGCAGACATTGGCCTATACGGCTACCCTGTCTAACAAATTGCTGGGCCGTTACGCGCAGGGGCTTCTATCATTCGACAGTGCGCCCGCGCTGGCCGTGAGAACACCGGCCCCACAGACCTTTGTGCTTCAGCCGCTCGCGGAGACCCGTGTGGCCGGCAATCTCGCCGTTGCCTCCCAGAGCACCCGACCGATCAGCATCACCCAGACCGCCGAGGCGCTGATCACCGATTGGCGTGAGGAATCCAACTACGCCCAACTCTGGCTGCCGCTGGACGAAGACGCCACCCAAACCGTGTTCCTGGATCATTCCGGCACCCTGCCGGCAGCCAATGGCGCGTGCAGCGAGGCGACATGTCCTACCCGCGCGGAGCCGGGTTACTTCGATTACGCGCTCAAGTTTGACGGCGGCCAATCCGTCACCCTCCCCGCTGCGGACCGACTGGGTCTCACCGATTCCAGTTTTGCCGTCTCCGTTTGGGTCAACACCACCGACCTGACCGGCGACCGGAACATTCTGAGCACGGAGGGCACGCCTCGATTGCAATTGATGTTGCGTGACGGCAAACCGGCGCTGGATTTCGGCGGCAATGTCCTCTCCAGCCCTACCCGGTTGGCGGCGAATCGCTGGTATCATTTGGTCTTCCGCTACGACAAGGAAGCCGCGGAACAGGCCATTTACGTCAACACCGAGCGGGTTGTCAGCCGCACCGGCATCGCGGCTTTCAACGGTACCGGCGCCGTGACCCTGGCCAGCGCGTGGAAGGGTTGGCTGGACGATGTGCGCACCTACAACCGTCCCCTCACGGTGAGCGAAATCCGCGAGTTGTATGAGCGCCCGGTCTTGCACCTGCAGTTTGAGCAAGTCACTAACCCGACGCCGTCACAGACGGTCTTTGCCGATGACTCCGGCTTGAGCAATGGCGGCTCGTGCACCGGGAGCGCCTGCCCCGCCCGCGTCCCTGGCGTGACCAGCCTGTGGGGCGGGAAGTTTGATGGCAACGACTATCTCAACGTCTCCCGCCGCCCCAGCCTGGACCTGAGCGACGGCCAGTTCACGCTCTCCGCCTGGGTCAAGCCCAATCCGCAACCGGAACCGGTGGATCCGGCATGTCCTTTCACGGCCGGCTATTACCTCGCCTCGACGCCGGTAAAAACTGGCTGCGCGGGCTGGGATGGCTGGATGGATCCCGCCAGCGGCCTGATGTTGGATCTCACGACCCCCGCTGGCGGATATACCCGCTACTACTCAGGGGACTTCAACTTCCCGGCGGGTTACTATGACTTTGCACTGCGAACCGACCTCCAGGGCAAGGCGAGACTCTATGTAGACGGCGTCCAAATTGCCTCCGCAGATCCATGGGAGGACAGCGCTTCTTATGTGGAGTATTGGGATCGCACAGCGACCAACCTTCACTACCATCTCGGCGCGGGCGTCCACAATATCAAAGTTAACGTTGATTCGGTTTACGGCACTCGGGTCCAGTTCACTTTCAGCCCGCCCTATGCGCAGGGCATCCTGGGCGAGCAGAGCGGCTCAAAGAACGCTTATCCCACGTTGCAGATGGTAGGCCGTCACGTCCGGGTGGGTTTTGGCACGGGCTCCACGTGGGTCTCGCGCACGACCACTGACACGGTATTGACCGCCGCCGCCTGGAATCACCTCGTCGCCACCTACAACGCCAGCGAGTTGGTCCTCTACGTCAACAACGCGCGTGTCGCCAGCTGGAACCTGGATGGCGCCAGGCCGACCAATGCCACGGCTCTGCGCGTGGGTTCCTCAGGCCAGCGAGGTAACGTCTGGATTGACCAATTGCATGTCTATAACGCGCGGCCCGGCACCAGCGGCGATATTTTGAAGGCTGACTTCAAGATCAAGTGGAACGGCAGCGTATGTAGCGGGTGCTCGTGGGACAGCCTTGGTGATGGCGACACTGTGGATGTAGACCTCTTGAAGAGCATGGATGGCGCCAGCACGCTGGGGGTCGTGCACCGCTATCTTTCGACGGACCACAACCTCTGCCTGAAAAGCACGGATGGCGCGGAGACGTGTGACAGCACCTACGACTTCGACACCAACGCCCCCGGCCTGCGCTTCATGGCCTTGAACGATAAGGATCGCTACGCTGGCC
Source organism: Chloroflexota bacterium (assembly GCA_012798275.1). Classification (GTDB taxonomy): domain Bacteria; phylum Chloroflexota; class Anaerolineae; order B4-G1; family SLSP01; genus JAAZNO01. The sequence goes on along the minus strand of JAAZNO010000398.1, from coordinate 9,962 downwards.
TGTATCTGGGCGACGACACCCATTGGGCCTTCTACAACAACGCGATGCCCTTCCGCGGGGTGTTGGACGATGTCGCCATCTACCGGCGACCGCTCTCGACCGAAGAGATTGATGAGCTGTACCGGGCTGCCGGCCTGGCGTTGCACCTCAAGTTGGACGAGGCGCCGGGGGTGTCCACCTTTGAAAACTCGGTGGATTTGAGCCAGCAAAGCAACGCCTTCTGCGCCAGCGCGGGCGGTGCCTGCCCCACGACGGGCGTGGCCGGGCGCATCAACCAGGCCGCGCTGTTCGATGGCTCGAGCGACTGGCTGAGTACGACGTTGACGCTCGATACGTCGCAGGGCGGCGCACTGATGGCCTGGGTGCAGCCCGCCGCGTCAGACAATACCACTCGGGTCGTGCTCAGTACAGGCAACTGGGCCATTGTGCGTGAGGGCCTGCGCTGGAAGGTGCTAAACGGTGCCGCCCTGTTCGATACCGGCGCAGCGGTCACGCCCAATGAGTGGCAGCACGTCGCCACGACCCTGGAGCAGGGGCAGGTCAAGTTCTACTTGAACGGCCAGTTGATCACGACCACAACAACCAGCTCGTTGACCGCTCAGCACCTGGCCGTGGGCCGGCATCCTGCCGGCGGTTCGTACTGGGCCGGCGACATTGACGACGTGCGCGTCTTTACGCTCCCGCCGTCTGCATCCGGCCTGCAAGCCATCTACCAGGAAGCGCCCGTCGTTCATCTGCACCTGGACGAGCTGTTGGGTGCGACGCAGTTTGCCAACATCACGGGGGCACTCCCCGGCACGTGCACGGCTTGCCCGACGGCCGGCGCCGCCGGGCAAGCCGGCCAGGCGGCTGAGTTCAACATGGCGCCCGGCCACACGACGGACCGGATTACGATTGCGGCCAACGCGAGCCTCGATTTGCCGCATTTCAGCGTGGGCGCCTGGGTGCAGCCTGCGGCGATCAAGAACGGCGAGCAGGTGTTGGTGAGCAAGGGCAACAACTATCAGCTCTCCATCCCGGCCGGCGGCCTCACGGCCACGTTGACCCTCGCGCCTGTGTCAAGCGGTGCTTGCGGCGCAGGGATTTCGGTCGCCAGCCTGACGCAACTGTTGCCTGACCAGTGGAACTACGTGATGGGCACTTACGACGGCAGCACGGCCCGCATCTACGTGAACGGGTACGAACAGGGCAGCGTCGCCCTGAGCGGCGCGGCGTGCGCCAGTACGGAGGCCGTCTCGATGGGCGGATCTGCCGCGGGCTCTCCCTTCTATGGCCGGCTCGACGAGGTGACGCTGTACGATCACGCGCTCAACGCCTACACGGTGCGGGACATTTATCGCTACCAGGGCAAGCTGATCCACGAACGCCGCAGCGACGCGTTGTTGGTAGACGCGACTGCGCCTACCTCAGCCCTGCGTTCCTACAACCCGGATCTGCCTTACCTGGCGAACCAGGGCGTGTTGATGTATGTTGCGGCGCAGGATGGCTACGCCGGGGTGAGTCAGGTGGAACTGCTGGTCACCAAAGCCGGCGGAAGCCCGACGACCGTGGCGGCGCCGGCGTGTACGGATTCGCTGGGGGACACAGCCTGGTGCCCGTTCTTCAAGCCGAGTGGCGAGGGCCAGTATGTCCTGGCCACCCGCGCCACGGATTGGGCCGGCAACCAGGCGACCTCGGCCAACACCGCCTTGTACGTGGACGCGACGCCGCCTGTGGCAAACCTGGGTCTCCCTTCCGATTCCCTGCTCTCTGCGCGACTGCACCCCACGCTTTCCAACGTCTGGTCGGTTGACTTGAGCGGCAGTGTCTCTGATCCCAACATCGCCGGTCCGTCTATACCCGGCAGCGGACTCCAACTGGACAGCGTCCGGGTGGCGTTGCTGGATGCGAACGGCGCGGTAGTCGGGGGGGAGGCGCAGCCCGTCGCCCTGGCCGGGAATGCCTGGTCGGTCACCTACACCATCGCGGAGGCGTACCCGACGGGCCGTTACACCGTCCGCCTGGAGGCCGCCGATCGCATGGGCAATCAGGCGCGCCTGGCGCTTGGTACAATCCTGGTGGACGCCGCCGCGCCCGGCGGGGACGCTCACCTGCCGACGACGGCGATCACGTCCACGCAAACGGCGCAAGGCACTGTGAGCGAGGCGCCGGCCCCACGCGATACGGCGCTTCTGTTGCACCTCGAAGAAAGCGCGGGGGCCACTCTCTTCTACGATAACGGCGGCGCGTTGCTCCATGCCACATGCCTGGACGCCTGTCCTGAAGCCGGCGCGATCGGGGTCTACGGCAATGCGGTGCGCTTCAGGGGCGCGCAAGCGCTCCAGGTGGCACATAGCCCGATCAATGAGCGCACGGCCGGCCTGTCTGTGGCGGCCTGGATCAAGCCTGAAGCGCTATCCGGCGTCCAGCGCCTTGTGGCAACAGCCCAGACCCACAGCCCCAACGGCTTTGGCTTCGGGTTGCAGAATAACCAACTACTGTTTACCGCTTTGGGGAGCAGCCCGCGTCCCTATGTCGCCGGTGTGCTCCAAAGTAACCAATGGGTGCACGTAGCGGCAGTGATCGGGGACGACAACACCGTTGCCCTGTACCAGAACGGCGCATTGCAAGCCGTCTTCACCGCGACCACGACCCTGCAACCCGACCTGGATGACCTCCTGCTGATTGGCGCGGGGACCAACACCGGCAGCACAGCGCTCGCCGAGCCGTACATGGGCTACCTCGACGAGCTGGTGATCGTCGAGCGGGCGCTGTTGCCCGAAGAAGTGCGCGCTCTGGCGCAGCCCAAAGTCGCCGGGCTGAGCAGCGCGCAAGTGGCCTGGCGGCCCACGCTGCCCGGTTCCGCACTTTATAACGAAACGCCTTTGGCCGGCGAGACGCTCCATCTGGCGCTTGACGACATGTCTGACCAAAATGGCAGCCTCACCTGGCAGGATATTTCCGGCCAGGCGCATCACGGCACATGCACGGGCGCGGGTTGCCCCGGTTATGGCGTGATAGGACATTCCGGCAGCGCGGCGGCTTTCGACGGCAAACAAACCACCGTCGCATTGCCCAATTGGGGTACGTTTACGAACGTTACGGTCTCCGCCTGGGTCAAGCGCACGGGCGGGACCGGCGCGCGCGAAACTATCGTGTCCTACAAAGAGGCGGCCGGCTGTGGCCTTACCCTCTCCCTCAACGAGAACAAGACTGGTCACTACCCGCGCATCTGGGTCAAAGTGGGCGGCAGTTGGAAGTATGCCGAACAAGCCGTGACCGTCCCGCTCAACACCTGGGTTCACCTGGCTGCCACGTATGACGGCGCGACGCTTCGCCTCTACCGCGACGGGCGACTGGTCGCCAGCACAGCAGTAGCGGGCAGCATGGCGCAATGCAGCGGCGCCTCGGCAGTGGGCAGCCGCTCGGACGGCGTGAACCATCGCTTCCCCGGCATCATTGACGACGTGCGGATGTTCGACCGCGCCTTGTCCGCCGACACGCTCCGCGAGCGGTTGTACCTCGGCGCCGAACCGGTGCTCCGGCTCACACTGGACGAGGCGTGGGCCGCAGACGGCGTGACCCTGGCCGATGCCTCCGGTTGGGAGCACGACGGTGTGCTGTATACCGGGGCGGACGACATGAACAAAGCCACCGCCGGCGCGGTAGGCGACTCCAGCCTCTACCTCGACGGCGTGGATGATTACGTCGCCGTCGGACCGCAAGCCGGCCTGCTTCCCGGCTCGCGCTTCAGTGTGGCTGCCTGGGTCTATCCCTCCCCGGAGGATGTGAGCTCCTATCCCATCTTGGGCAGCGACGCCTACACGGACACGCGCTACACCTATCCCGCCCTTCAAGTGATCAACCGGAATGTCCTGGTCGGCGGCTTTGGCAACGGGACGCAACCGCTCGTCACCTACACGACTGCCGCACTGACGGAGAATGCCTGGAACCACGTGGCGGCCACGTTCGACGGCGTGACCTACAGCCTGTACGTGAACGGGGAGCAGCGCGCGAGCACTACGGCGTTCGCGGGCCAGCATCCGACGAGCCCCTCACGCTTCGACATTGGACGCGGCGAAGCCGTGGCTGGCTGCGTCACCTTTGCGAATCTCACCCTCACCCCACTGAGTATGGGATATTATGACGTGACGCTGGAGGGCCAGTCTCTTTATCATGGAACCAGCCAGGCCACGCCGTATGTTCCCATCAAGCTCAGCGTTCTCAACTCTTTCTGCTCGCAGATCACGTTGCAAGTCTCGTACCAGGGACCTATGCCCGCTACAAATTGGCAGCGGAGTGTGACCCTCAATCCGCAGCCGGGAGCAGGCAGCCAGCGGCTTTCCCATCCTACCTATTCCTACATGGCGGACCTGGCGTGGACGCTGGCGGCGCAGCCTGCCAGTATGCGCTATTGGCGCGGCGGCGTGGACGATGTTCGCGTTTACGCCCGCGCGCTGTCGCCGCTTGAAGTGGCCGCGCTCGCCCAGGCCGGCTGGCAGGTGGCCACGCTGGCCCAATCCGGCGCCGGCGTCAAGTTCTCCAACTGGAGCGCAGAGGTGCCGGATGGGGTGGAAGGAGCCTTCGCGCTTGACTTGCGCGGTGCCGATACCGCCGGGCACGTGAGCGCGGCGGATCTGGCCGCCCAGACGTGGAGCGGCAATCTGGACACGCTGGCGCCGCGCGTGGCCCTCACCCTCACGGTCGGCGGCGGCAAGTATCGCTACACGACCGTCGCCGAAGACTTCAACTTGTGGCGAAATGGCTTTTCCTCGCCGTGCGGCGCGGGCGTGGTGCACAAGACGGACTACTTCCAGTCGCCGTGGTATCTGGCGACGGTGGGCCAGTCGAGCCTGGCTAACAAGGTGTATCGTTTGACCGCCGACTGCACGATGGCGACCGTCTATGGCCTGTCCGAAGTCGGAGCCTGGACGGCTCGCTCGGTCGCCAGCAATTTTGCCATCGTGGACAATCAGGCGTATGTGCCTTCTGGCGCGCTGTGGCGCGTGAGTCTCTCCAATCCGGCGCTACCCGGCGTTCTGAGCTCTTACAACGCAACCGGCGACGGGCGTGGGGTTGTCGTGGTTGGCAATCGGGCTTACATCGCCGACGGCAACCTGGGATTGACAGTGATTGACGTGTCGAACCCGTCTGCCACACCGGGCCGCCTGGACACGCCGGGCACGGCTACCGATGTCATCGTGCAGGGCAATTACGCTTATCTGGCCGATGGCGCAGGCGGTGTGCGCGTCATCAACATTGCTGACCCGACCAGCCCGCAGCTCATGAGTGCCTATACCACGCCGGGTAACGCGGCGGCGATTGCGCTGGCGCCGGCAGCGTCGCCGGCTGGCGTCAAAGCGCAGCCCGCGCCGGCGCTGTTGCGTGTCTCCCCGTTCTATGCCGGCAACGCGGCCTCGCAGTCCCCGGGTCACCCCAGTGTGGCGCTGCCGGATGCGGCGCAGCCCAGTCCGCTGGCCGAAGCGACGACCGTCTCCCTCACCGTGCAGCCGGGCGGCGTCCTCTCGCCCACAGCGGATCAGACCGACCAGAAGTTCGGCGCGGCGCTCGCGCTCTACAACGACTATCTCGTTACCGGCGCGCCGTATGAAGATGGCGTTGCCAGCGATAATGGCATCGTGTATCTGTGGAGGTACCAGCCTTTGTCTGGCGCATGGACTTTGTCTACCACGCTGAGCGCCAGTTGGTGGTACATGGGCGGCGAGCACTTTGGCTCGGCGGTCGCTATCAGTCACCTGTCGGGCAACCCGGTTCCCGACATCCTGGTCGGCGCCCCCGACGAGACGATGTCTTCGGATCTCAGCGGGATGGCCTACCGTTTCCGCACCGCTGAGCCATGGAATCCCGACAACGGGCAGTGGGTCGTCACGCAGACCGTCCAGGGCTCGACGATGCAGGATCATGCCGGTTACGCGGTCGAGCAGCTCGGCCCGGATGCGTTTATCGTCGGTGTGCCGGGCAACCCCGCGTTTGGGGGCGGGGGCGTTCGCGCGGGCGATACTTACCTCTCGGACCCCGTGAGTGGCAGCTTTGGGGCGGCGCTGGCCCTCAGCGGCAATATGCTCGTGGTGGGGGCGCCGAATTGGAGCTGCGAAACTGCCCTGGCGGCGGGCGCGGCCAAAGTCTATACGTACACCTACGATGCGCTGACGCCGCCCTACTACACCTGGACGACGCTGCCCGTCATGCTGATCGGCCCAGCATTTGTGGAAATGGGCCACTTCGGCCGAAGCGTGGACATTGACAGCGACACCATCGTCATCGGCAGTGACGCGGAAGCAGCCTACGTCTTCCTCCAGAACGAAGGCGGCGACAACGCCTGGGGGCAGATTGCCACCCTGACATCCACCAGCGTCTTGACTGACGGGTTCGGCGTCGCGGTTGCCATCGCGGGGGACCGGATCGCCGTCGGCGCGCCGCGCACCGGGGTCGGCGATCACGCCGAACAGGGCGCGGTCTACGTTTTCTTGCGCGATTATGACTCGAACACTCCGGGCGTCGCCGCGCCGGACAACTGGGGCCTGGCGGAGGTAATCACTCGCACCGACGGCAGCGCCGGCGATCACTTCGGCGCGGCGCTGGCCTTGTATGGCGACACCCTTGTCGTCGGCGCGCCGGATGTTGCGGCGTCAGGTCGCGCCTACGTCTACTACTTCGATTTTGGGGCGACCGATGACAGCTATGCGACGGATGAAGACACAGCGCTGAACGTCGTCGCGCCGGGCGTGTTGGGCAACGACACGGTGGGGACGCGGACGTCCGTGACGGCGACGGTCGTGTACGCCCCGGATTACGGCGACGTGAGGTTGCAGCCCGACGGCGCCTTTGTCTATACGCCGACGACGGACTACAACGGCGAGGACAGCTTCACCTATCGCCTCTTGGGCGAGCTGGAGAGCTCGAACCTCGCCACGGTCACGCTCACCATCCAGGCAGTCAACGACGTGCCCTCGGCAATCAGTCTCCATGAGGTGACTGATGAAGAGGTAGCGAAGTGGATTCCCTTGCTCCCCCAGTTTGTCTATGACGTGGACGGCGACCCGCTCACCATCGCCAGCGTAAGCGCGCCGGCGCACGGCCTGGCTACGACGGACGGCGCAAGCGCGATCTATACCCCGACGCTCAACTTCGTCGGAATTGATGCTTTCACTTATACCGTGCGTGATCCCGGCGGCCTTCAGGCCAGCGCCTACATCACCATGGCGGTCAATCCGGTCAATGATGCGCCTGCCGCGAACGACATCTCGATAGCGACGAACGAGGATACGTCGGTAGAGATTGTCCCCTTCCCAGTCTATGCGACCGACGTGGATGACGACCCGCTGACCGTGAGCGGGGTGGGGAGTCCGGCCAATGGCGCGGCCACCACTGACGGCATGACCATCATCTACACACCGACGCTTGACTTCGTCGGCACCGATCCTTTCACCTACACGGTGCGTGATCCCAGCGGCCTGGAAGCCGCGGCCTGGATTACCGTGGCCGTGGGCGGCGTGAACGATCCGCCGGTCGCGGTGGATGATACGGCGACCACGAACGAGGACACACCGCTCACCCTCGCGGCGTTGAGCAACGACAGTGACCCTGACGGGCAAACCCTGTTCCTGATCGCCGTCGGGACGCCCCTCCTGGGCGAGGTCATGATGGCGGGCAGCACCCTCCGCTACACGCCCTGGCCCAACCTCTACGGCATGGACATGTTCACCTATACGATCAGCGACGGCGCCTTATTCGACACTGCCTGGGTCACTGTCACCATCCAGCCGATCAATGATGCGCCCGCCGCCGACGACATCCCGGTTGTCACCGCTGAGGAAACGCCAGTCGAGATCACGCCCTTCCCGGCCTATGCGAGCGACATAGATGGCGATACGCTGACCGTGGTGCGCCTGGGCGTGCCCTACGACGGCATCGCCACGACCGACGGCGTGACGATCACCTACATGCCCACACTCAACTTCTTCGGCGCTGATGCCTTTACCTACACGGTGCGTGATCCCAGCGGCCTGGAAGCCACCGCCTCGATCCACGTGACGGTGAACAACGTCAACGATCCGCCGGTCGCGGTGGATGATACGGCGACCACGGACGAGGACACGCCGCTCACCCTCACGGTGTTGAGCAACGATAGCGACCCTGACGGCCAAATTCCCTTCCTGAGTGCTGTGGGCATCCCGCTCCTGGGCGAGGTCACGATCACGGGCAGCACCCTCCGCTACACGCCGACGCTCAACCTGCACGGCACGGATACGTTTACCTGCACGATCAGCGATGGTGTGGCGTTTGCTACGGCCGATGTCACAGTCGTGGTGACCCCGGTCAACGACGCGCCGACGCTGGACGGCATCGCCGCTCGCACGGTGAACGAGGACGCGGGGCAACAGGCGGTGACCCTGAGCGGCATCGGCAGCGGGGCCGCGAACGAGGCGCAGACGCTGAGCGTCAGCGCGCAATCGTCGCGTCCGGCGCTGATTCCCGCGCCGGACGTCACCTACGTCAGCCCGCAGACCAGCGGCGCGCTGCACTTCACGCCGCTCGCCGATCAGTGGGGCAGCGCGACGATCACCGTCACCGTCAGCGACGGCCTTTTGACGACGGCGCGCGCGTTCCTGGTCACGGTCAATCCGATCAACGATGCGCCTGTGGCAGCGAACATCTCCGTGGCGACCGACGAGGATGTGCCGGCAGAGATCACGCCCTTCCCGGCCTATGCGAGCGACATGGATGGCGATGCGCTGACTGTGAGCAGCCTGGGGACGCCGGCCAATGGAACGGCGGTCACGCACGGCCTGACCATGGTCTATACCCCGACGCTCAACTTCGTCGGCGATGACGTCTTCACCTATACCGTGCGTGATCCGGGCGGCTTGCAGGCGACGGCCTGGATCACGGTGCAGGTGGGCGGCGTGAACGATGCCCCGGCCGCGGTGGATGACGTGGCCGCGACAGACGAGGATACGTCGCTCACTCTCGCGGTGTTGGACAATGACTATGACGTTGATGGGCAAATCCCCTTCCTGACGGCAGTGGGAACGTCGCTCCTGGGGCAGATCGAGATCGCGGGAAGTACCCTGCGCTACACGCCGACGCTCAATCTCAACGGCGCGGATCATTTCACCTACACCATCAGCGACGGTGTCTTGGAGGTGACGGCCACAGTGACGGTGACGGTCAACGCCGTCAACGACGCGCCGACGCTGAACAGCATCGCCGCCCGCATGGTGAACGAGGACGCGGGGCAACAGACGGTGACCCTGAGCGGCATCGGCAGCGGGGCCGCCAATGAGACGCAGACCTTGACGGTCATGGCGCGCTCGTCGAACGTCACGCTGATCCCCACCCCGACCGTCACTTACCTCAGCCCGCAGACCGGCGGCGTCCTGCGTTTCACACCGCTCGCCGATCAGTGGGGCAGCGCCACGATCACCGTCACGGTGAGCGACGGCGTTGCGACCACGGCGCGCGCCTTCCTGGTCACCGTCAATGCGGTGAACGACGCGCCGACGCTGGACAGCATCGCCGCCCGCACGTTGGACGAGGACGCGGGGCAGCAAACGGTGACCCTGAGCGGCATCGGCAGCGGGGCGGCCAATGAGACGCAGACCTTGACGGTCACGGCGCGCTCGTCGAACGTCACGCTGATCCCGACCCCGACCGTCACTTACGTCAGCCCGCAGACGAGCAGCACGCTGCGCTTCACGCCGCTCGCCGATCAGTGGGGCAGCGCCACGATCACCGTCACGGTCAGCGACGGCGTTTCGACAACGGCGCGCGCCTTCTTGGTCACCGTCAATGCGGTCAACGACGCGCCGACGCTGGATAGCATCGCCGCCCGCACGTTGGACGAGGATGCGCTGCAGCAAACGGTGACCCTGAGCGGCATCGGCAGCGGGGCTGCTAACGAAGTGCAGACGCTGAGCGTCAGCGCGCAGTCCTCGAATCCGGCGCTGATTCCCGCGCCG
>JAAZNO010000397.1 GCA_012798275.1 Chloroflexota bacterium | reverse complement strand
GCAGGCGCTGGAGCTGGCCCGTCGCCTGGGGGATCGCCGCGCCGAGGTGACGATTCTCCTGCAGATGGGCGGCGCTTACGGGCCCGATGACCTGGAAAACAGCATGGCCTGTCTGCAAGCGGCGCTGTCTATCGCCACGGACCTGCATGATAAATCTGCCGAAATTCGCCTGTTGAGCGCCCTTGGCACGCAGCTGGCGCGGCAAGGGGATTATTACCGTTACCTCACCGAAATTGAGGAGAAGCGCTTACAGCTCAGCCGCGAGATCGGCGATCGCTATGCCGAGGGCGGCGCGTTGATGAACTGCGGGCAGATTCGCGGCCTGTGGTTGGGGGATTACGCCGCCGGCCTGGCGCTGGAAGAAGAAGCGCTGGGCATTTGGGAGAACATCACCGGGCGGGTGTACCCGCTGCTGCGCATTGCCCAATTGCACACGGAGATGGGGAATTACGACGCGGCGCTGGAGGTGTTGATGCAGGCGCAGCCGGTCGGCGAGCGGGAGGTTCGGGACATGGGGCGCGCCGGGTTGGGGCTGGTCTCGGCGATCCTCTTCAACGCGATGGGGGATGCAGCGCATTTGCGGCAGGCGCTGGACTCTGCTGGTTGGGTGTATCGCCTGGCGGCGGACAGCCTGGTTTCGCAGCAATACCGGATGGCGGCGTTGTGCGAAATCGCCTTTGCCCATTTGCGCCTGGCGGAGCTGGCGGCGGCTCCTGCTGAGCAGCAGCAACACCGCCGTGAGGCGCTCGACGCCTCTGGCACGGCCTTCGACCTCTATCAGGGCTTCGGTTTTGTGCAGATCGTCGAGTGCACCAGCGAGGAAATTCTGTTCCGCCATGGGCTGGCGCTACAGGCTAACGGGCAGACGGAGACTGGACAGGACATGGTGCGTCGCGCGTATGCGGAAATGCGGCGCAAACACGCGCTCATCCCTGCCGATAGCCCCTTCAGCCAGACGTATCTGGAGGCGATTCCTCTGCATGGGGAGATCCGCGCCGCGTATGAGGCCTTGCCCGCCGCCGGCGCCGCGAGCGAGGCCGTGAGCCGTGAATAGAGAGCTGTCGATGAAACCTGAATCCTGGTGGCATTTTTTGGATCCCGCATTTGATGAAGAGGCCGCGCCGCGACCGCGTCTTACCGTCCAGGCCGTGCTGGAGCTGCTGGCCGCGCTGGCGTTGCTGGCGGTCCTCGGCTGGAGCCTCTGGCTTTTCCTGCACACCGAGGCGCTCTCGATTACCTTCCCCTATCCGCTCGATTACGGCGAAGCGCCGCTCGTGGACCAGGCGTTGCGCCTGCTCGCCGGCGAGCCGCTATACCGCCCGGCACTCGAGACGCCGCCCTACACAATCTCGAACTACCCGCCGCTGTACGTCATCGCGGTCGCGCCCGGCGTCGCGCTGTGGGGGCCGAATTTCTGGGGTGGACGGCTGCTCTCGACGCTGAGCGCACTGGCGGTGGGCGTCTTGCTGGGGGCGCTGGTCTGGCGCACGGCGCGGGACGCGCTGGCCGCCCTCGTCGCGGCGGGGCTGTTCTGGGCCTTCCCGTTCGTCGTGCACTGGTCGGGATTGCTGCGCATTGATCTGCTGGCGCTCGCGCTGAGCCTGGCGGGGGTGTATGTGCTCGTCCGCGCGCCGGAAAGACGGTCGGCGCTGTTCTTCGGCGCGGTGCTGCTCGCCGCCGCCGCGTACACGCGGCAGTCGTATGCGCTGGCCGCACCGTTCGCGGCTTTCGTCATGCTCTGGGCGACGCAGGGGCCGCGTCGAGCCTTCACGCTCGCGGCGCTCGTCGCCGGGATGGGAGGCATGATCTTCCTGGCGCTCAACGTTCTGACGCGGGGCGGCTTCTACTTCAATATCGTCACCGCTAACGTGAACGAGTTTGGGATGGAGCGCCTGCGCTGGAATCTGGAGCAGTTCTGGAAGGCGGCGCCCGTGTTGGCGACCCTGGGCGGGGCGATGGTGATCGCGTTCCCGGCGGCGCGGCCCAAAGGCTGGGCCGTGGCAGCGCCGTACCTGGTCGGCGGCGCGCTCACCGCCCTCACGATCGGCAAAATCGGCTCCAACGTCAACTATTTCATGGAGCTCTGTGCGGCCCTGAGCCTCACGGCGGGGATGGCGGTCGCGTGGAGTCGCTCCGTGCGTTTTGGGCGCCCCATTCGCTGGCTGGCGCTGCCCCTGCTGTTGGCGTTGGGCTGGCAGACGCTGCACATGACCGCCGTCGCGGAGCGGGAGTACATCCCCCGCACGACGTCGCGGTGGGAAGTGCTCGACGAGCTGCGCGCGCTGGATGCGGCCGTGGCCCGCGTGGAAGATCCCGTGCTCGCCGACGAGTACATGGGCCTCCTCACGCTCCAGGGACGCCGCCTGTACCTGCAGCCCTTTGAGGTCACGCAGCTGGCCTGGGCCGGCGTGTGGGATCAGACAGACCTCGTCGCGCAGATTCGCAACGGTGAATTC
>JAAZNO010000396.1 GCA_012798275.1 Chloroflexota bacterium | reverse complement strand
GAAAACTGATTCTCGACTCAAAATGCTGAATATAAAAAACACTCACTTTTTTGATGTGTATATGAGATAATAATGTAAATTGTGTTGAAATGGGCGCACCTCCTGTATCGAAAATCCTATCCTCTTTAACAGCTGCATGACGTCCCTCAAATTCTGCCCGGACCAGAACGTCCTTCCGGGCAATCTCCTGAGCCTGTCGGGGGTCTGTACTCGACGGGGCGCAGGGGTTCAAGGCGAAATGGATATATCTAATTATACATCCTTTTTGTGCTATGGTCAACCTGTGTTACCGCACGGCGGATTTTTGCCGTGCTGCAAGCCAGGTGACCTCATGCCAAACCCAGGCCTTTCAAGCGCTGCCGCTCGGTGAGGGGATGGCCTTCGGCGTCAACGGCGAGCACGGCCCCGTTGACGGTGCGCGAGCGAATCTCGCCGCGCGCGAAGCGATTGCGTTGTAGCTGCGGCGCGTCGAGCAGACCTGCCTGCACGGCACGCGCCAGCGTTGCCGGGTCGCTGAGCGGATCTTCAGCCGCGTCAGCTCCCAGACGCCGGATGGCCTCGAGCAGGACGTGTGCCTCTTCGACGAGTTCCCCGGCCCGCGCCTGGACGCCGGGGTCGGCGGTCATGTCGGGTTGCCCGTACAGGGCAGTCCCGATGACTTGCTGCGCCATGACGGAGGACTCGATGACTTCGGCGGCGGTGGCGGCGTGATCGGCCTCGGTGTACCCAACGATGTGCACGATCGCGGGCCGCAGCGCCATCTGCAGGTAGATGGATTCGGCGAGGTGGGCGCGGGCGCGGGCCATGTCCACCGGATAACTGAGCAAGCCGGTGCGGGTCTGCCGCCAGATACGAAAGTCAGCGTCGGCAAAGGCCTCGGCGACGCGGATTTGGGCGAGCGCTTTGGCCAGATCCATGCGGTTAGAGAGCGTGTTGGGGCTTTCGAACATGTACGTGGTGATGTAATCGCGCACGCCGGCCTTTTTGGCGTTGTAAGCGTAAAGGTACGAGGCGGTGACGCTGATCACGTCGGGCGCGTCGCGCATGCCCCAATGGTAGGGCTCGTTGCCTTCGACGGGAATGTCGCGCGCCCCATGCCAGGCCATCAGCGCGAGGTGATCACGGATCGAGTCTTCCAGGCTCAGGGGCCCGCGTCCGTCCATGGCATTGAAGAAGAAGAGCGAGGTGGCGCACCAGGCGTTGTCGAGGGTGCGGACGAGCATGTCGGCGTAGCGGAGCAGGTCGGCCGTCCCCGAATAGGAACGCAACAGGGGATAGTTGCCGCGCTGCGCCGCTTCACGCAGGCGGAGGAGGTCCTTCTCGCTGCGGAAGGGCACCCCGCCGGCCCCTTTGCTTTTGGGATTCTGGAGATCGGGGCGAAAGAAGTGCTCTTGCGCATCCTGGTCGGCGCCGAGCGAGATCACATCCAGCGCGCCGGCCTCGGCGATGTGGGCGATGCCCTCCACGGTTGGTTCGATGGTGAAAGCAGGAATGCCGAAGTGATGCCGCAGGAGGGGATAGGGCGCCTTCCATTGAATGCGGGCGATGGTGCTTTGCGGCGGGATGATGTTCTGATCGTGCTGCGCGGGCTCGCCGCGCAGGAAGCGGATGAGGGCATCGGGGGCCTCGCTGCCGTCGAAGATGGCCTCGAAGCCGCCCAGCTCGCGGGCCACGGCAGCGACGGGCGGCGTTCCCCCGAAGACGAAGCGACGGTCGCTCAAGCCGGCGGCCCGAATGACGCCCCAGAACTCCTGGAGTAACAGGCGGGCATTTTCCGGCGTGAGCCGATAGCTCACGCCAATCACATCGGGATCGAAGTTGTGGATGGCATCCACGAAGCTTTCAATGTCGGTCGCCGGGCCGGTGAAGAGGGTCTCGTGTCCCTGCTGCTCAGCGATGCTCAAAAAGCGGGAGACGCCGGCCACATGGACGCAATCTCCCAACGCGCCAGCTAAAATGCGCATGATGGACCTCCTGCGAAAATGGCCCCGAATGAACACGAATTTCACGAATCAGATCAGAAATTCCTTACCCCGGGGCTGCTACGTCCTCAAACACCGTGCTTCAGCGCGGTGGGCTCGTGTCGAACCGGTGAGCCGCCGCCGTCGCTGCTCACGACTCACATTTTCATCCTTGGATAGTGTGCGCCAGCACAGGGCGTCTCCTGCGAAAATGGCCCCGAATGAACACGAATTTCACGAATCAGATCAGAAATTCCTGGCCCCCGGGGCTGCTACGTCCTCAAACACCGTGCTTCAGCGCGGTGGGCTCGTGTCGAACCGGTGAGCCGTCGCCGTCGCTGCTCACGACTCACATTTTCATCCTTGGATAGTGTGCGCCAGCACAGGGCGTCTCCTTGGAAAATGGCCCCGAATGAACACGAATTTCACGAATAAGATTAGAAATTCCTTGCCCCCGGGGCTGCAACG
>JAAZNO010000395.1 GCA_012798275.1 Chloroflexota bacterium | reverse complement strand
GGGGGCGATTTGTTGCCCCTTTCCGCCCACTGCCAGGGCCAGGCCGGTGTAGTTGGCGATCATCGCCGCGGTCTCGAAGGTGGTGATGTTGGGAAGTGTCGTGGTCGTCGTCGTGGCCAGCTTGCAGGTGATGTCGCTTACGGGGCGCGGATTGGCGGAGTTCGCGTAGGCGATGTCGTGCATGGATTGGCTGCGCCGCGGCTCGACGATGGCGGCGACCGTTGCCCGATCTTGGGTCAGCAGCACACCGCTGATGAGGGCCACTACGCCAATCAGGCAGCCGATGATGGCCAGCCAGATTGCCCTTCTCGCATTCATCATGTCTGCCTCCTCAGAAATAGAACCCGTGCCCACGTGTCCACGTTCCCACGTTCGCACATCATAGCATACATGCTTACCGTAGAAACGCAAAGCTCTGCACTATTTTCCCGTCCCCGGCGGCTCAATGTTCCGATAAGGGTTCGAGCGGGGCCATGCTTGCCAGAAATTGCCTGACCCCCACGCGGTTGTCGAAGAACAGCACCGTGACGATCTCTTCGTTGCCCTCGACGATGCTCTCCTGCACGGTGCCCGGTCCAAAGCGCCGGTGCTGGACTCGCTGTCCGCGTTGGAACCGTGGCTGCAGGGCCGGCCGTTCGCGGCGGACGGAGGCGCTGCTCCCGGCCGCCGGGTTCTGGCTTGCGGCGCTTCGGCTCTGCGGCCGCGCGGTCGCGCGTTGCCGGGGCCGTGCGAGCGTGGCGTCGGGCAAATCATCCAGGAAGCGGGAGGGGCCTGTGACGTCCGCATTGCCATACCATCCGCGTCGGAAGGCGTAGCTCAAATACAGGCGCTCTTCGGCGCGGGTGATGCCCACGTAGAAGAGACGGCGCTCTTCCGCCACGGCTTCGGGCGAGGTTTCGACGGAGCGGCTGTGGGGCAAGAGGCCCTCTTCTACGCCGGTGAGGAAGACGATGGGGTATTCCAGCCCCTTGGCGCTGTGCAGGGTCAGCAACGTCACCGCGCGGACTTCCTCGTCAATGTCGTCCACATCGGCGACGAGCGCTACCTCGGTGAGAAAATCGGTCAGCGTAAGGTCAGGGCGTTCTTCCATCACGGCGCGCAACGCCCGCACGTTTTCCCAGCGGGATTCCCCTTCCTCGGAGCCATCCCGTAGAAATGCCTCGTACTCCACTTCTTTGAGGATGCGGTCCAGCAAGGCGACCACCGTCATCTGCGTGCGTGCTTGTTGCCATCCCGTCATGAGCGTGAGGAAGAACTGCAGGGGTTGGGCGATGCGCCCGCTTATGGCCCTTTCGCTCAGCAGCTGCTGCGCGGCCTGATAGGAACTGCTGTTCGTCTGCGCGGCCCGCTGCGCGATGGTTTCCAGCGTCCGCGCACCGATGCCTCGCGGGGGGACGTTGACGACTCGCTGGAAGCTGATAGCGTCATCGCTGTTCTGGGCGAGCCGCAAATAGGCCAGCACGTCCTTGATTTCCTTGCGCGCGTAGAAGCGCACGCCGCCGATCAGGCGATAGGGCACTTTTTCGCGGATGAAGGCCTCTTCCAACGCGCGGGATTGGGCATTGGTGCGATACATGACGGCGATGTCGTTCAACGCTCTCCCGGCGCGCTGGAGCTTCTGGATCTCCTGGGCCACGAACGCGGCTTCTTCTTGCTCGTCGTAGGCCTCATGGAGGGTG
>JAAZNO010000394.1 GCA_012798275.1 Chloroflexota bacterium | reverse complement strand
TCCGGCCAGACCCGTCCAGCAGAGTTAGCACTGGTACTTTGTCAAACATCAATTGAGGGGTAAATTCTGTCCGCCGTAATCCGACCCGGGCGCGTCTCACCCCTATATGTATGGGCAGCAGCCGGGGTTTTCTTAGCGAACTGACGCCCCGACCCATCAAATCAGCCTTGACAAAGTACTAGCCTCTTCTCCTGCGCGCGGCGTCGCGTTGGGCCTGCAAGTTGAGCACCTCGGCGATCTCATAGCGCGGGGGGAGCGCGCCGGTAACGGGACGCAAACGGACGATGGACGGAAAGTAGCCTATTCGTCCGTGGAGTTCAGCCAGCAGCGCCACCGCGGCGAAATTGAGTGCCGGCGGCACGACCAACAGCGGCGTCGTCTGCCACTGCTCGGATGTCAGGCTTGCGACATCGGCCAGCGCGGTCACTTGAGGTGCGAACGGCGCCTCGAGGTCAAGTTGCGCGGGGATGTCGCGCACTGCCTCGATGGCGACGCCGGTGAACGCCTCCAGTTGGGCCAGCTGGTCGGCAGTGAGGGGATGAGAATAATTGAGGATGAGCATGGAACCTCCGTAATGCGTCATGCGTAATCCGCGATACCCCAGTTGGCGGCGATGGCATTGAGCTCCTGGACGATTTCATGGGTCAAAACAATGATCTCCTGTGCGGGCTTGGGATTCTTGCGAAAACCGGAATGGAGGACGTCGTTGCGTAAGTTAGCCAGCTGATAAGGTGGATTGCTCCACAAAGTACGTAAGTGCTTGCCGTCCCGGACGGTGGGCCATTGCTCAAGATGTTTAGAAACTCTTTCCAGTTCCGTCTCTGGGTTTTTGATCTTGCCCCCGCTCAGCAGCAATTCCACGTCTTCGCGTTCGTCTTTATCCTGAACATCTACCCCAAAATGCACGCAGAGCAGGGAGACGAGCCATTCACGGCTCAGCGAGAGGGCGTGAACGATTTGCCCTGTTTTATAGTACCAGTTGATCATTGCCAACTGTCGTGCTAATTGACAGCGCGGCGCCGCGTCAGGCTCTAACCTGAATTGTCCATAACTGCCGGCGATTTGATCCGCTAGCAAGGCAAAAGGAGGCGGCAAAACCTGTTGGGCGGTTCGGAGCTGCTCTGGCAACGAATAGGCGGCTTCGCTCACCTGGGTTGGCCTAAGGAGGTGGAGTCCTAAAGAAATCTGCTCCACCGTAGACGCCAGGGGTTCTAAGGCCGGCTTTTGCTGCTTGCTCAATTGAAGGGCCAGATATTGAGCATCGCCGGTGTAGATGAACTGGTTGGTGGCGGTGAGCCAGTCCAGCAGACTGATAAAGCCCGAAAGGTCAATGACTGGTGCAGCCTGTCCCTTTGTCTCATTCCTCAGTTCAAACGCTCCGTAGTAGATGGCCTCGATGGTGACATGCCGCGCTTCTTTGAGGTAAGCCGCGGCGAGAAACACCAGGAAGGGAATGGAGCGCAGCGCATGAGTGATGTCAAAGATCAAGGTGTCATCTTGCTCTGCTTGTTGCGTGAATATGTTGAACAATTCCCATAGCTCTTCCTCATTCTTGCCGATGGGGATGGGAATTGACTGGATGCGGTCATCATCCAGAGCTTCCAACACGGGCCAGGTCGTAGTTTGGGCTTCCTCGGTAGTGAAGACCAGCATCTGGTCGAACTTGGCGAATTGCCGCAAAGCCTCTGCAAAGACCCGGCCTTGATAGGTTTGGCCGTCGAAGAGGTAAGTGATGGGTTGTTGGAGGTACTTGCCCAAGAAGGTAATGAGTTTGCGCATCAGCTCCTCCTAAAAATCTCTGCGTCTCTGCGTTAAATTGTCTTCCGGCACGGCAAGCGTTCGGCCAGAGCCTGGCGCAATCTCGTGACTTCTTCCGGGCGCAACGTTCGTTGCCCGGCGCGATAAGTGGGGAATTCCACCACGCCGATTCGCAAGGCCCGGGCCAGCGCTTTGAACCGGTCATCTACCTGCCCGCCGATCACCGCCAGGCGCGTGGTATAAGTCCCCAGGTATTCCCGCGCCGCTGCTGTTGTCAGCTGGTCAATGGCCTCTTTGCCCCCGCCATAGCTTTTGAGCTCCAGCACGGCCACTTGATTGCCGCAACGTACCAGCAGATCCATCTCCACCTGGTCCTTGACCCCCTCCGGCCTAACGCCGGCCAGCACCTCATCGGCCCAATCAACCAGCGCTTCGTAAACCGCCCGCTCAAATTTCCAGCCGTCGGTGGGCTCAGGCCGTTCCAGGTGTGGATCCTTTGCCTGATACCCCACCAGGTGCGCCCGCAGGTAATCATCCAACGTGAGAAGATCCGGCGGCAGCTCTTCCTGTCCGGCCGGAGTGGGCTGTCCGGCCTGCCACTCGTAGCGATAAAGCAGACTGCGCTGATCTCGTCCGCGCCGGCCCTCAGTCTGGAAGTAGAGGAACGGGGCCGCACGCTCCGCAGCCAGCGCATAGGCCGCGAAGTTCATCGGTTTCGTCCCGCCGGTGAGGTTGAAAAGCAGCTCGCGCTCGCCGGCCAGTTTCTCCGCTAAGACGGCGCGAATTTTGCCCAGCACGTAAGGGTCCACGGAGACGTATCCTGCCTTGCCCGGCGGCAACAGGGCCGCCACGCGGCGGGCCACCGCTTCGGTGCCACTGTTGCCGGTCGTGTGGACCAGGAGCACCCGCTCCGGCTGTAGGTGGCGGATGGGCAGCAGGCTCGGGATGGGTTGTTCGCCGATGAGGGTGACGAGGGTGGGCATGGGTTACGCCTGCTTCATTTCTGTCAATACCCAACCTAATGGCAAATCAGCGATGACCTGGCCCTTAGCCGCACGCAACACAATGTTGATCCGCCAGACCAGGCATTGGGGCAATGTCCGCTGGCGACGCAGTTTCTTCAGGATTTTCCGTTGGCGTGTACTGAGGACGACAGTCACCGCTGGTGATGGCCCGGGCATCTTGTCCCTCCTTATCAAGGTTATGATCAAGGTTATGTATGTACTGTAGTTTCGCCATAAATAAGTAGACAAAACTATGGTTTTCTGGTATGATATCCACCCAACATTGCAAGTTTTAGGAGGATCCGTATGTTACCTGTTATCGAACATC
>JAAZNO010000393.1 GCA_012798275.1 Chloroflexota bacterium | reverse complement strand
GCGCAGTAACAAAGCCCACGGCCATAGAACGTCTCTTCACCGGGCACGTGCAGCTTCTTGGGTTTGCTGCCCAGCGCGAGCATGACCAGCCTCGTCTCAAAGACGTCGTCAGCAGCGGTGTGCACGCGCAGCAGCCCCTTGCGCACCGGCTCAACGCGGGCCACCTCCTCAAATTCAAGGAGTGCCGCCCCAAAACGGGTCGCCTGCCGTTGGAACCGCTCCATCAGTTCAGAGCCACCGATCCCCTCAGGGAAGCCAGGGTAGTTTTCGATGCGCTCCGTCGTCGCCGCCAGGCCACCGGCGGCCGATTTCTCGATCACCAGGGTCTTGATGCTATCGCGCGCGGCGTAGATCGCGGCGGTAAGCCCCGCCGGGCCCGCGCCGACAATGATCAAGTCATACCGGTGACCTTCAGACGCTCCCTTCGAGGTATCACTGCCGAGTTTGAAATCGAACATCGTCTTCCTCCCCCCATAAAATCAGGCCAGAGCCAGATGGCATCCGGCACTATTTTCGCCCAAGCGCCTCTAAACGCAAGTACGGCACCGGCTCTCGCCGCCTCTCAGGCAATTCTACAACAAGAGGCCCGGTTATCCACCGGACCTCCCGTTACCCACATCGGACGACGCCCTCCCTACGCGAGCGCCGCCTTGATGGCATCCACGATCATGTTCTGCGGCGCGCGCCCTTCGACGCGCCCCGTCTCATTGATGACGTTCAGCGGCACGCCCATCACGTCGTAACGCTCCGCCAACTCCGGGAACTCCGATGCCTCGATGACCTCGGCGCGCACCCACTCGCTGGCAACCGCCATGTCATAGGCCAGCGCCGCCGCCCCCGGGCAATATGGGCAAGAGGGAGTGACGAAGACCTGATAGTGCACCGGCTGCTGCAGCGCAGCCAGATAGCTCAACGTCGCCTCATCCAGCTGCCCCGGCGTGCCATGTCCGGCAGCCTGAATGCCATGGATGAGCGTTGAGAACTCGTAATTGGCTGGCAGGCCGAAGAATCGCAAACCGTAATCCTTCTGCCCCACGATGGCCAACGCGGGCGCCTTGTCAATTCCATAGGCGGCGACCAGGTCCGGCTCGGCGTCGAAGCTGTGTACCTCGACGGTAACTTTGTCGGACGTCTCGGCGAGCTCCTTGAGCAATCCCTCAATGACCTCACAATACTCGCATTGCTCCTCCGGCAGCTTGAAAAAGACCAACCGCACGACGTTGGGCATCTGCTCCAATAGTTCCTTCACCTGCCCACGGATTTCATCATTCAATAACGCCATCTTACTTACCTCCTCAGAATGTTCGTCGGGATTCAGCCAGGAATCCGATAGATGCGGTCATTGTAACATATACCATAAAAATGTCAATTTTATAGATAAAAAAGAGCAGAAGCCCACCCTCCAAAAACCCAGGCCTTGAAATCTTGACTTTTAGCGCGCTCAGGGTATCCTTGGACATGAGACAAGAAGCATCAGCACACTATGCGCTCACAGCAGAGGCGCCGCCAGCCAGTTTTATCCCATCCAGGAGTTGTGACGTGAACCCTGCGGCTCATCACTCTTCTATTGTTTTTGAAGGCGTTATCGGTGTAGGCAAAACGACGCTGGCCCGGCTATTGCAGCCCCGGTTGCAGGCCACGTTAGTGCTCGAAGCCTTCGAAGAAAATCCCTTCCTCTCCGACTTCTACAGTGACCGCGCACGCTATGCGTTTCAGACGCAAATTTTCTTCCTGCTCAGTCGCTACCGTCAACAACAGACCCTGAGCTTGCAGCTGCAACGAAGCCCGGTGCTGGCGGATTATCTGTTTGCCAAGGACCGGCTCTTCGCGCATCTCAACATCACCGGAGAGGAGCTGGCGATGTACGACCGCCTGTATGAAGCCCTGGCGGAAAACATCCCCCCCCCCGATCTGGTAGTCTACCTCCGCGCGAGCCTGGACACCCTGATGGCGCGCATCGCCATGCGCGACCGTCCCTACGAGCGGCAGATGGATCGGGGTTATATCGAGGCGTTGCGACAGGGCTACGAGCAGCTGTTTGCCAGCTACACCGAAGCGCCGCTGCTCATCATTGACACCGACGCCCTGGATTTTGTGCGTTCGATGGAAGACCTGAACTTCATCGAGCAGCAGATCCGCGCGGCGCTGGCGGGCACGCGACAGCCCAGCCTGTTGCAGCCCGAAGTGGAAACGACGCCACACTTCAACTGGAGCCTGCCCATCCGCAGCACCGAGGCGCAAGGCGAGACGAACTGGCAGGCACTGGGTGATTTTCTCGCTTTGACCCAGGCCATCGGCGAAATTGGCGGCGCGCTGACCCAACAACCGCCGGTGGGACCGGAAGGCACCTCGGCGGCCCTGGAGCGCGCCCTGCTGAACGCTGCCGCTGCCCTGGACGCGCTTGCCCGTCGCGCCGGTATCGCTCTATGAGTGAAAGGATCCTCAGAGGCACTTCAATGAAAAAATACTACATCGCCATCGCCGGCAATATCGGCGCCGGCAAGACAACGCTCACTACCATGCTCAGTCGTCGCCTGGGATGGGAGCCCTTCCTCGAAGGGGTGACCGACAATCCCTATCTGGCCGACTTCTACGAAAATATGGAGAAATGGAGCTTCCATTCCCAGGTTTTCTTCCTGGCGCGGCGCCTGCGACATCACCGCGAGCTGTTGGATCGGCCCAATTCGGTGATTCAGGACCGCACGGTGTATGAAGACGCCGAGATCTTCGCCCAAAACCTGTTCCTGCGCGGCGCGATGCAGCTCCGCGATTTCAACACTTACCGCGACCTGTACGAAGCCGTGACGGCCATCCTGCCGCCGCCGGATCTGGTTATCTATCTGCGCGCTTCATTGCCCACCCTCCTGGAGCGCATCCAACACCGCGGGCGCAGCTTTGAACGCCAGATCGCCCCGGAATATATTGCCCAACTCAACACCCTGTACGAGGCCTGGTTCCAGTCCTTTACCTTATGTCCGATCCTTACCGTCCCCGCCGACCGACTGGATTTTGTCGCCAATGGCGGCCATTTGGATCTCATCGTCGAACGCATCCTGGAACGGCTCCAGGGAAAGGAATTCGTCACGTTCGATTGAGCTCACCGGTGTATCTTGCATCCAGGACAGTTAGAATTTGGACCTGCATGAGCCTGGGATGAAACGTTTGTGGAAAGTCCATAAAAATCCATACATAAAAATCCATAATGGAAAGCGAAATTGCTCCACCGTATCCTTTAGAGGAACCATCGTCACGTCAGGAAGGCAGCGACCGACGGGAAAGTGC
>JAAZNO010000392.1 GCA_012798275.1 Chloroflexota bacterium | reverse complement strand
GCGAGAAGTCGAAAGTAGCAATCAACGGCACGATGAAATACAGCGCGCCGAGCACAACCCAAAACCAGGCCCACAGCCGGCCCACGCGCGCGCGGGATTGAGAGCTCGCTTTCATTGTCGCAGCCACCTTTCACTGCGCCGCCGCAGGAAGAAGTAGATCAGCATCGCCAGCGCCATGACGATCACCATACCCACGGCCAGCGCGTAGCCCAGGCCGGGATTGTAGAGGATGTCGCCCTTGATCTGCGAGCCGATGACGATGGTAACCAGGTTGATGAAACCGCCGGTCAACGAGAGGGCCGTCGCGTAAGCGCCGAAGGAATTGCCGAAGAGCAGGATCATCGAGCCGAGAATCGAAGGCAGCAGGATGGGAAGGGCCACCCGTCCCCAATACTGAAAGGTCGAAGCCCCCAGATTCTCTGCCGCCTCCCGCCATTCCCGCTTGAGGCCGTCCAGCGCCGGCATGATGACCAGCACCATCAGCGGAAACTGGAAGTAAAGGTAGGTGAGGCTCAAGCCCCAGAAGGAATACAGGCTGAAGCCCTGATCGTAGAGATCGAGCCCCAGGACGGTTTTCAAGAACACCGTCACCATGCCGGTACGGCCCAGCGTAGCGATGAAGGCAAACGCCAATGGCACGCCCGCGAAGTTCGCGGCCACGCCGGAGAACGTTGACAAGATCGTGCGGACCCCATTCGGGAGACCGCCTACCGTCACCGCGTAGGCCATCATGAAGCCCAGCAATCCCCCGGCCAGCGCCGTAACCGCGCTGATGCGAATGGTCACCCAATACGCGTCGAGAATTGCGGGCGTGAACAGGTCTGCGAAATTCTTCAAAGTGAAGGCTCCCGCAGAATTGCGAAAGGCCCCGATCAACAAATACACCGAGGGAAGCACGATGAAGAGAAATGCAAAGAGGAAGAAAGGCACGACGCCCAACCAGTCGCGCCAGGGAGCTGGAGCGGGACGCGCCCGAGGCGCGTCCCGCTGCTCACTGACATGTGCCTGAATCGGCTTACTTGACATCGGCGCCCACGACATCCATCCACTTCTCGGCGATCACCGCTTTCGCATTGTTGATCTGCTCGATCGTGGGGAACACGGCCTTGGCATACGCCTCCGCAGGCGGCAGCTTCGCCGCGATCTCATCGGGGATGGCATTGCGGGCCGCCAGGTCATTGTAGCGGATGGGATGGCAGCCACCCTTGAGCCAGATCAGCTGGCCTTCATCCGAATAGAGGAACTCCATCCACAGCTTGGCGGCATTGGGATGCGGCGCATACGCCGAAATCGCCTGGATGTACACACCCGCGATCACGCCGGTCTTGGGGATCACGACCTCGATTTCAGGGTTGCCGGCCAGCGCCTCTTTGTCGGCGAGCGCGTTGTAGTCCCACCGCATAATCACGGGGGTCTCGCCCTTGGCGACAGTGGACTGCTTGGCGATCACCGGCACGAAATTGCCCACCTCATTGAGCTTCTTGAAGAAATCCAGGCCGGGCTCCACATTGTCCAGGGTGCCGCCGTTGGCAAGCGCCGCCGCGTAGACGCTCATTTGCGCCTGGGCCGAGGCACGGGGATCACCAGAAAGCGCTACCTGGCCTTTGTACTCGGGCTTGAGAAGATCGGCCCAGTCCTGCGGCACGTTCTGGACGGCGTCCTTGTTCACCTCGAAGGCGAGCACGCCGTAGTAGTCACCGTACCAATAGCCATCCGCGTCCTTAGCATCGGCGGGAATCGTGTCCCAGGTAGAGACCTTGTAGGGCATGACCAATCCCTCTTCAATCAGCTGCGGGCCAAAACCAACGCCAACGTCAATCACATCGGGCGCCTGCGGACCCTTGTTATCTTTGTTGGCCTTGATGGCCTCAATCTCATCCGCTGAGCCACCATCAGGATTGAGCTCGTTCACCTCAATGCCATACTTGGCCTTGAAGGTCTCGATGGCCTCGCCATAATTGCACCAGTCATGGGGCAGGGCAATGGTGGTGAGCATGCCCTCTTTTTGGGCGGCAGCCACCAAATCGTCATTGGTGCTGACTCCACCTTCCTGACCTGAAGTACAAGACATCAACAACATCGTCACAAGGATCACCAGGGAGACCAAACGGAACGACAACTTTCGGGTGCGCATAGATTTCTCCTCCATGAGATAAAGGATCAACAACCAGAAGCGGACACTTCTGTACCAAAATTATACTGCCAGTTCTAGACTTGTAAAGATGCATCTCGGCCACGTAAAATCCAGGTTCAAAACCAGGGAGCGTCTACCCGGAGTATAACCAATCTGCAGTTTTCCATTTGGTTTGACTTGCAAAATTAACGGGTTTGTGGTATGGTAGGTATGTGGTTCAATGGCCTTCTTAATTCACGGCAAGGGGGTTGAGCGATGTTGACCATTCTGAAAATCTTCGAAGAGCACGGTAAGACCATCCGCCTTCTGTTTGGCGTTCTCATCGGCCTGATTCTGGGCTTCATCATTGCCTGGGGCATCTGGCCCGTGCAATGGAAAGACGCCACCCCGGGACAGCTGCATCCTGTATATCAAGGCTACTATATCAATGCCGTTGCCCAGGAATACCAGCAGACCGGCCGCCTGGATGTCGCCAAACACAAATTGGGCCTTGACCTCGACGAGAAGGCCAATCCCTGGCTCAAAGAACCCCAGACCCTGGAAGAAGGCTTCGCCCAGGCGCTGGCACAGACTGAATCACGGGAAATGGTCATTGCCCTGGGCCGGCTGGCTCAAGACCTGCAGGTGAATTTCCGACCCGATGTGACTGCGCCAGAAGCCACCGCCACGCCGGAAGCCGAGACTCCCCCCTCCCGCAGCTTCCTCGGCAATTTGCTCCGCGTCCTCGGCTACCTGATTATCGCACTGGCCGTGGCAGCGCTGCTCTACCTTCTGTACAGCCGGTGGGTGGGGAAGCGCCGCGCAGCGGAACAGCCCGAAGAACCCGGGCTCGCCGGCGCTTACGGGCGCCCGATGGAAGAAGTCACCGTCGAGGGAGAGGCTGCCCCCGCCCTGCGCACCGTGAGCGCCACCTACCGCGAGGGCGACGACTTCTTCAACCCCTCTTTCAGCATCGAAGATGGCACCGAGTTCCTCGGTGAGTGCGGTGTGGACATCTCGTATGCCATCGGCTCGGGCGATCACAAGAAAGTGACCGCGCTGGAAATCTGGCTGTTCGACAAAAGCGACATCAAGACGGTGACCACGGTGCTGGCCAGCGAGTACGCCTTCCGGGATCCCACGTTACGTGCGGAACTTGCCGCCAAGGTTGCCAGCGGCGGGGAGCTGCGGCAGATGCTGCCCAACGACGAGGTGGTGCTGGAGACCACGGCCCTGCGCGTGCGCGCCACGGTCAAGGGCGTGGTTTACGCCGTCAGCGATGATCTGCCCGAACGCAGCTACTTCAAAGAGGCCAACGTCGAGCTCCGCGCCTATCGCCGCTAAAGGCCGCTCACAGCAATCCAAACGCCCGCGACCCCCTGACAGGATCGCGGGCGTTCTTATGCCTCAGAGCTGCCGCAGCGCTTACGGCTCAAGTCCAATCACCTGCGCCTCGGGCGGCGGAACGAATCCCGGCCCGAAGCGATACCGCGCCGGCCAGGGGACGAAGTGACTCACGAAGCGGTCGTGGATCAGCACCTCGCCCGCAGCACTCCGCACCACGCGCTCCAACACCGCCGTCAGCCCATCGTGAGAGCTTTCCACCGCCACGTAAGTTCCCGCAGCGAGCGAAGGGTCGTAGGTGTAAATCGGCGGGCCAGGCGGCTCCGGCGCACTCGTGGTCGGCCCGATTTTCTCGACCTGACGCCCCGTGGATGTGCTGTAGAAGAGAAAGCGCAAGCGCGCCCGCGCCGTATCCACCTCTGTGTGAATCAGCAAATGGTAGGGGGTATCGTTCACAAAACGGAAATCCACCAGCGGCGAATAGACGGTCGCATCAAAGCCGGGCCCGTAGCCCCCTACCTCGTAATACCCCACGCGATAGGCATGGGCCCAGCGTTCGATGATGGGGTATCCGGCGAAAAACGCCGCCCGGAAAGCCGTGGTCGCCACCTGGCAAATGCCGCCACCGATGCCCAGCACCGTCTGATCCCCCACAATCACGTAGGATTCATCGTAGCCCTCGGCCGG
>JAAZNO010000391.1 GCA_012798275.1 Chloroflexota bacterium | reverse complement strand
GGAGTAGCGCTGCTCCTCTTCTGGGGGGCAGGGCTGTGGCATGTGGGGACGCCGGCCTTCTGGTACGACGAGCTCTTCAACGTCAACCTGATTCTGGGACACGACCTCCCCGGCATGATGACGGTGCTGCGCACGCAGCAGCCCTATCCGCCGCTCTACTTCCTCTGCCTCAAGGGCTGGGCCGCGCTGACCGGCGCCCGCCCTTACGCCCCCGGCCTTGAACCCGGTTCCGGCCTTGAATTTCTCCTGCGGGCTCCCAGCGTTCTCGCCGGGGTGCTGTTGCTGGCAATGCTCGTGCCGCTGGGCCGCCGACTGCGCCTCCCCGGCGCGACGTCCCTCCCCTGGCTGCTGGCGCTGCACCCCCTGCTCCTGTGGTACGCGCGCGACGCCCGCATGTACGCCGTGTGGATGACCCTGACGCTCGCGGCGATCTATGCCCTGACGGCGAACCGGCGCTGGCTCTGGTGGCTTGCGGCGACGGCGGCGTTGCTCACCCATTATTTTGCGCTGTTCCCGCTGGCCGGCGCGGCAGCAGTCGCTTTTTTCACCGGCGGATTGCGCCCGCCGTCCGCCGCTGGGGTACGCTCGCGGCGGCTGGCGCATCTCGCCGTGTTGGGCGGCCCCTTTGTGTTTCTACTGGCCTGGATGCTCTTTGCTTTGCCTGTCACGCTGGGATTCCAGAGCTTCGGCACCGGCGGCCCGCCTGACCTGGCGACGTTTCTGGGGCTGGCTGGCCCCGATCTGTTGACCGCGCGCGTCTTCCTGGAGCCGTTGGGACGCGCGCTCGATCCGCGTTGGGGTTATGGCCTGCTCGCCGCGGCGGGATTGGGACTGGCGTTGCGGGCATGGAAGGTGCCGGCGCGCGCCGGCATTGTCCTCGGCGCAGCAGTGTTGGGCGCGGCGGCGACCTTCGTCGCGTGGCAGTTGCGTCCCGTGCAGCATGTCCGCTATCTCGTGTGGATGCTGCCCCTTCTGGCCGTGGGGATAGCGGCGCTGCCGGCGGCGCTTGTGGGACGGCGGCGCGACGCGGCCGGGCGGGCGCTCGCCGGGCTGGCATTGGCCGCGGCCCTGGCAAGCGCGGGACTGGCGCGGGCCTTCATCACCGCGCCGCGGACCGTGTGGTATCCCGATTTCCGCGACACCGTGCGCTTGCTCAACGAGCGGGCGCTCCCCGGCGACGCAGGCATCGCGACGGCGGCGCACGGCGTCGAGGTCTTCACCGCCTATCGCAGCCCCGTGACCTTCATCCCCGGCCCGGCCATCGGTGAGCGGCTACAGCCGGAAACGGCGGCGCGGCTGATCCCCCAAAGCGCCGGCCGCGTGTGGACCTTGCTGTACCAGGATGAGGCGGTGGATCCGGGGCAGGTGCTCATCGGCACGTTGGAGGCGGCGGGCGGCTATCGGGTGGAGATGGCGTACAGCCGCGAGCTGCGGCTCTACGCCTATGTGCATCCTGGCGCGGTTCCGCCATTGACCCCGCGACAGGCGCTGACGGCCACTTTCGAGGGAGGGATCGCGCTGCGTGGCTGGTCCCTGCACCGGGAGGAGCGCTTGATCGCCGTCTACCTCTTCTGGGAGCTGCTGGAGCCGCAGACGCGGTCGCTCAGCGGGGCGGTACATCTGGCGCCGGATGCCATCTCCGCGCCGACCGTCCAGCGCGACAAGCCCGTCCTCAGCGAGTACTGGCTCCTGCCGGAGTTGCCGGTCGGCGAGGTGCTCCCCGACCGTTACGAGATGGTGATTCCCGCCGATTTACCGCCGGGGACGTACCCGCTTTTTGCGCTGCTTTACGCGCCGGATTCCGGGCAGCGTTTGCCCTTGACGACGGGCGCGGATCGCCTGTATTTGGGCGATTTCAGCTGGCCGTGAGTTGAGAAGGACGCAGTTGTCCTTTTTGAAAATATTGCTTATACTAATTATCAAAGGTTCGCGGCTTTCGGGGGTCCCTGAAAGCATCTCGTCAGGAAAGGAGTTTCCGCAATGGTCGCGTTGACAACTACGTACTTGGGGTTGCCGCTGCGCAGCCCGATCGTGCCCTCGGCTTCGCCGCTCTCGCGTGAGGTGGAGACCCTCCAGCGCATGGCGGACGCCGGGGCGGGCGCCATCACGCTTTATTCGCTGTTCGAGGAGCAGATTGAACACGAGTCGCAGTTGCTCGGCAGCGTTCTGGATCAGACGCAATTTATCTACGCCGAGTCGCTGGACTTTTTCCCCATGCTGACCGAGTTCCGCCGGGACGAGCGGGAGTACCTCAAGCTGCTCGAAGCGGCCAAGTCGGCGGTGGACATTCCCATCATTGCCAGCCTGAACGGGTACAGCGCCGGCAGCTGGACGCGCTACGCCCGTCTCTTTCAGGAAGCTGGCGCGGACGCGGTAGAGTTGAACATCTACTACCTGCCGACTCACCCACGGGTCACCAGCGCCATGGTGGAGGACATGGTGGTGGAGGTCCTGCGCGAGGTCAAGGCGCAGGTGCAGATTCCCGTGGCGGTGAAGCTCAGCCCCTATTTCAGCGCCATGGCGTATATGGCCAAACGCCTGGAAGAGGCCGGCGCTGATGGCCTGGTGCTCTTCAACCGCTTCTACCAGCCGGATCTCGACATCAAGGCGCTGGAGACGAAGCGCACTTTGACCTTGAGTACGTCGGCGGAACTGCTGTTGCCGCTGCGCTGGATTGCCATCCTTTACGGTCAAGTGCAGACGTCGCTGGCGCTGACGACGGGAGTGCACACCGCGGAGGACGTCGCCAAGGCGCTGATGGCGGGGGCGGATGTGGCGCAGGTGTGCTCGGTGTTGTTGCGCGAGGGCGTGAGCAAGATCACCGAGCTGCTCAGCGAGCTGGCAATCCTCATGTCCGCGCGGGGCTACAGATCCGTCGAAGAAATGAAGGGCATTTTGAGCCACAAAAATACCCCCAACCCCGAGGCCTTTGAACGCGCGAACTACGTCAAGCTGGTAGGGCAGTAGAAGCGGGA
The DNA here is from genome assembly GCA_012798275.1 of Chloroflexota bacterium. Taxonomy (GTDB): domain Bacteria; phylum Chloroflexota; class Anaerolineae; order B4-G1; family SLSP01; genus JAAZNO01. Next base: position 783 of record JAAZNO010000391.1, on the reverse strand, counting down.
GCGCGGGAGAACGGAAGAACGGGAGAGTGGGAGAGTGGGAGAGCGGGAGAGTGGGAGAGTGGGAGAGTGGGAGAGTGGGAGAGCGGGAGATAGGTGCTCTCTGACCTCTTACTTCTGGCCTCTGCTCTTTGATCTCTGCCATTTTGGGGGAACGCTATGAACCAAACTGGATTCTACACCGGAAAAGGAGATCGCGGGGACACGGCCCGCCTGGGAGGAGAGGGGCGTTTGCCCAAGAGTGACGCGCTCCTTGACACCATCGGCGCGATGGACGAGGCGACCTGCGCCATCGGCGTGGCGCGTGCGCAGGCGCAGCTGCCGGCGTTGCAGGCCATCCTCCCCGAGGCGCAACGCCGTCTCTATCGGCTGATGTCGCACCTCTCCGCGACGCCGGTGTTGCGCGCGACCTACAGCGGCGTCACCGAGGCGGACGTGGCCTGGCTGGAAGGTCAGATCGCTCAGTTGGAAACGGATTTGCCGCCATTGCGGGAATTCGTGGTGCCGGGGGACTCGCTTGCGGGAGCGGCTTTGCACATGGCGCGGGCCACGGTGCGCCGGGCCGAGCGGCGGTTGGTGGAATTCACGGAGCTCGAACCCGGCATCGGCGCGCCGAATCTGGCCTTTGTGAATCGGCTCTCCTCGCTGTTGTTTGTGGCGGCGCTGCGCGAGGATCAGCTCGCGGGGCAGGCGCTCACCCTGGCGCGGAGTTGAGGCGCGGGAGTTTTAAGCGGGTTTTAAGGAAATCCCCTTGATTTTGTGACCCTGGAAGGTTATGGTAAAGCT
>JAAZNO010000390.1 GCA_012798275.1 Chloroflexota bacterium | reverse complement strand
GCTTACACTACGGTGTTCCCCCTGCTGCAGCAATATGGCTTTGTGGGGGAATTCTTCGTGCTGGCGACGCCGGCCCATTTCGAGGCCCCTGCTTATATGACCTGGGCGGAGATGCGTGAGATGGCGGAAGGCGGGATGTCCATCCAGGCGCACGGACGCGATCACTACGACCTGCGCAACCGGGACGTGGATTTCCTCGTCTACCAGATTTTGGGGATCAAAGAGGCCGTGGAGGCGCACACGGATCAGCCAGCGCTGTTTTTCTGCTATCCCTCTGGACAATATGATGCGCTGACGCTCAAGGTGGTGGAGTCGGCCGGCTATTGGGGCGGCGTGACGACCGAGTGGGGGGCGACGCAGCGGTTGGACAATCGCTATACCTGGCCCCGGTTGCGCGTCCCTGGCACCTGGCCGCTGGCGCGGTTCATCGCGATGCTGGAAGAGGGGGAATGGTCTACAGAGTAGCCCGGAAAGGTGTGAATGTGGGTACGTGGAGACGTAAGCACGTGGGCACGGGTTCTATCTTTACGCTTTACGCATCACGCATTTTTTGAGGGGTCTTTATGTCCGAATCCGAACTTGAACGCTGGTTCCCCCGTCCGCCGGCGGCGACGACCTCGCCGCTGGGGGTGGTCGTCTCCGGTAGTCTGAGCCGGGGGCTGGACGCCAAACTCGCTCCCGATCGCCTCATCGAGGGGCTGGCGGTGGGGCGCTATGTGGTGATCCGGGGGCAGACGGAGCGCCGCTTCTTCGGTATGATCACCGACGTGGCGCTGGAGACGCAGCATCCGGAGGTGGAGCAGTTCCCCCCGGCGGACCCGGACGGCTTTCTGGCGCGCGCCTACCGCGGCACGCTGACCTCGGGACGGGTGCACATCACCCCGATGCTGGTGCTGGAGAAGGGCGAGGTGCGCCCGGCCAAGACGGTGCCCGCGCATTTCACGCAGGTCTACGATGCCAGCCCGGAAGAGGTCGCCGAGATTTTTGGCAACGCCGACGAGGCGGGACATTTTTACATCGGCGAGCCGTTGGAGATGCCAGACACGCGCGTCGCCCTGGATCTCAAGCGCTTTGTGGAGCGCTCCAGCGGCATTTTCGGCAAAAGCGGCACGGGCAAGACTTTCCTCACGCGGATGGTGCTCGCCGGCATTATCCAGGAGCGCGCGGCGGTCAACCTCATTTTCGACATGCACAACGAATATGGCTGGAAGAGCCAGGACGAGTCGCGCCAGGACGTGAAGGGCCTGCGGCAGCTTTTTTACGACGGGCGCGTGAGCGTCTTCACGCTCGACCCGGAGTCCTCGCGCCGCCGGGGCAGCAAGGTGGACTTCACGGTCCGCATCGGCTATGAGCAGTTGGAGCCGGAGGATTTGGAGATGCTCGCGCCGCTGTTCGGCTTCACCGAGGTGCAGACTAACGCCCTGTATATGCTCCGCCGCCGACTGGGGCCGGCCTGGGTGCGCCGTTTGCTCTCCGATGAGCCGGATGAGGGGCTGGCGGCATTGACCGAGGACGGGAAGCAGATTCACGAGGGGACGTTGGGCGCGATCCAGCGGAAGCTGGCGCAGCTGTACCGCTTCGGCTTTTTGGTGGACGAGGCTCCGGATGATCCCATCGGGCGGATTCTGGATTACATCAACAGCGGCAAGAGCGTGGTGCTGGAATTTGGACGGTACGGCAACGCGCTGGAGGCCTACATCCTCGTGGCGAACTATATCACCCGGCGCATTCATCAGGCGTATGTGACGCGCAAGGAGGCGTCTCTGGGCGGACAGGGGCAGGAGCCGCGCCCGTTGGTCATCACTATCGAGGAGGCGCACAAGTTCCTCGATCCCGCCATCGCCAAACACACGATTTTCGGGACGATTGCCCGCGAGATGCGTAAGTACAACGTCACCTTGCTTGTCGTGGACCAGCGTCCCAGCGGGATTGATCCGGAGGTGATGAGCCAGATCGGCACCCGGATCACGGCGCTGCTGGACGAGGAGAACGACATCCGCGCGGTGTTCACCGGGGTGGCGGGTTCGGCGGCGTTGCGGGAGGTGCTGGCGCGCCTGGAGACCCGGCAACAGGCGCTGATTTTGGGCCATGCAGTGCCCATGCCGGTGGTGATCCGCACCCGCGATTATGACGATCTGTACGGCGAGATCCAGGGTCACGCCGCGGATAGCGCCGACATCGCCTCGGCGCTATATCCTTAGAAACGTTACCTGCAAAGAACGCCAGGACATCCAAAACTTTGCGTTCTCGGCGGTCAAAAATTAGCACAAGGCGGCCAAATTGGAACAGGATGTCTTTGCGACGCATCAACGGTTGGCGGCTTTTCCCCCGGCGAAGCTGGTCTACATCATCGTCCGGCGCTTGCGGGAACAGGGGCTTTCTTCCACCTGGCTGTGGGTGTGGGACAAGCTGGCCTCGCTGGTGCAGGGCGTTTCCCCCAAATCCGTGAGCCAGGTGCAGCCGTTGCTGTTCGTGGGAGGGCAGCATCGGCGCCGGGGCTTGTCCCGTATGCGCGCCTGGGGCATCGGGGCCGTGGTCAACCTGCGCGCCGAGTCGGACGACGCCGCGCGGGGCATTGCGCCGGAGCATTATCTCTGGCTGCCGACGGTGGATGATGCCGTGCCCTCGCTGGCGGAGCTGCAGCGCGGGGTGGACTTCATCACGGCACAGATTGCGGCGGGACGCGGGGTCTACATCCATTGCGCGGCGGGGGTGGGGCGCGCGCCGTTGGTGGCGGCGGCGTACCTCGTCTCCAGGGGAATGAGGCCCGATGAGGCGTGGGCTGCGATCCGCGCGCGGCGGGTCTTCGTGCGTCCTACACCGCCGCAGACGGCGCTCCTGGAGCAGTTCAGCCGCTCTCTCGCGTGAGCCGGCCTGGCGCGGGGGGAGGAAGATGAGGAAAGCATGAGAGGGCTCAGGAAAATTGTGGGGGGCGTGCTGTTGCTGGGGCTGCTGGCGGGCTGCGAGCTGCCGGCGGGCGCCGGTCCTGCCGACAAAGATGGGGTGACGCTCACGGTGGCGTTCACCCAATCCGGCGCGAATGGCGCGGCGTTGGAGGCGGAGCTGGTCGCCGCTATCGAAGCCGCCGAGACCAGCATTGACGTGGCGATGTACGAGCTGGATCTGCCTTCGGTGACGGAGGCATTGGTGCAGGCGCATGAACGCGGCGTACAGGTGCGCCTGGTCACCGAGGGGACGTATCGGAACGAGCGCGGTCCTGTGGCGCTGCAGCAGGCGGGGGCGCCGGTCGTCATCGAGCGCCGTGATCCCTTCATGCATGATAAGTTTATCGTGATTGACGGACGCACGGTCTGGACCGGCTCGTGGAACTTCACGTACAGCGAGACGTATCGCAACGACAACAATGTGGTCATCCTCACTTCGACCGCGGCGGCGGAGGATTACACGACCGAATTCGAGGAGATGTTCACGGAGCAGCTCTTCGGGCCGGATTCGCCGGCCAACACTCCCCATCCGCAGCTGCCGCTGAGCGATGGCGTCCTGGAGCTCTACTTCGCGCCGGAGGACAAGCCGCAGCCGCAAATCGTGGCGGCGCTCGAAGCGGCGCAGTCCAGCATCCGCTTCATGGCGTTCACTTTCACGGACAACGACATTGCCGGCGTGCTTTCCCGCAAGCAGCAAGCGGGGCTGTTGGTGGAGGGAGTGGTCGAAGAGGAGCAAATCACCGCTACCGGCGCGGATTATGAGGCGTTGCGTCAGGCCGGCGTAGATGTGCGGCTCGATGGCAATCCGTATACCATGCACCACAAAGTCATTATCGTGGATGAGGCGGTCGTGATCACCGGCTCCTATAATTTCACTCGCAGTGCGGCGGAGAGTAACGACGAGAATGTGTTGATCATCCACAGCCCGGAGCTCGCCGCGCGTTATTTGGAAGAGTTCTCAAGGGTATATCAGCAAGCACAGGAGTGAGGCAATGAACAGCACAAATAGCACCAGTACCTGGAAGTGGGTGGGACTTGTCTGTCTGTTGTTGGTAGTGGGTGGGATGTGTTGTCTGATGGGGCTCTGCCTGGGCAGCGTGATGGGACTGGCGGTGGGACAACGTATAGAAACAGGATCGTATTCGGAAGACGGACACGCGCCGCCAGAGTGGGAGCCGTATGCGCCGGAGGAGTCCTTACGTCCCTGGTTAGGCGTCTATTTCCAGATGACGCCTGAGGGAGCGCTGGTCACCGACGTGGTCATAGATAGCCCGGCGGAGCGCGCTGGCCTGGAGAGCGGCGACGTGATCATCGAATTCGATGGGCAGGCAGTCACCGAAGAGCAGCCCCTGGATGTCATTGTGGCGCAGTACGCACCCGGCGATGAGGTGACGGTGGTCGCGTTGCGGGGCGACGCGGAGCGCGAGTTTACGGTGACGTTGGGGGTGTTCCCCGGCATGGAGTTGTTGCCAGATCCCGAATACTTTGACGTGCCGCCCTTCGACGAGGGATAGGCGCCTCACGGGGCGAGCAGGCGACGGTAGAGGCGGTACGTTTCGGCGGCGGCGCGCTCCCAGGAGAACGCCGCCGCGCGGTGTAGACCGCGTTCCCGCAAGTCGGCGCGCAGG
>JAAZNO010000389.1 GCA_012798275.1 Chloroflexota bacterium | reverse complement strand
GGGAGTTGAATGTCTATCCCACAACACCAGGACTTGCATGAGTTTGTTGCGCTGCTGGAAGCGCGCGGGGAATTGCGGCGCGTGACCACGCCCATCGCCGCCGAGCTGGAAATCACGGCGGTCGTCGAGCGCTTAAGCCGAGGGCCGGCGGCGCAGAACAAGGCGCTGCTCTTCGAGAACGTCGCCGGCTATGAGCTGCCGGTCCTCATCAACGCCTTCGGCAGCGCGCGGCGGATGGCGTGGGCGTTGCACGTCGAGGAGCTGGAAGCGCTCACTCACAATCTGGCGCGCTTGCTCGACCTGCGCCCGCCGTCGAATGCTGGTGCGGCGCTGGGAAGGGGGGTCTCGCTGCTGCAGGCGCTGCGCGCGGCGGGAGTCAAACCGCGGCGGGTCAAGCGTGGCCCGTGCCAGGAGCTCGTGGCGACGGATTCCGCTTCCCTGGATGGGATCCCCATTCTCACGTGTTGGCCCAAGGACGGCGGTCCCTTCATCACTTTGCCGCAAGTGGTGACCCGTCACCCGGAGACCGGCGTGCGCAACGTGGGCATGTATCGCCTGCAGAAGGTGGATTCCCGCACCCTGCTGGTGCACTGGCAGCGGCATAAGGGCGGCGCGGAACACGAGCGCGTGGCGCGAGAGTCGGGGATCAAAGATCAAGGATCAGAAGCCGGCGCTCCAAAATCCAGGCTCCGAAATCCGAAATCGGTGATTCCGGCAGCGGTGGTGTTGGGGGGAGATCCCGCGTGCATCTGGGCCGCGTCCGCCCCGCTGCCCCCCGATGTTGACGAATATCTGCTGGCGGGATGGCTGCGCGGCAGGCCGGTGGAGTTCGTGCGCTGTGTCACGCAGCCGCTCACCGTCCCCGCCAACGCCGACATGGTCATCGAGGGCTACGTAGATCCCGCCGATCAGCGCCCCGAAGGGCCGTTTGGCGATCATACCGGCTATTATACACCGGTGGAATCCTTCCCCGCGTTTCATGTCACGGCCATCACCCGTCGGCGCGACGCCCTCTATCCGGCGACGGTCGTTGGTGTCCCGCCGATGGAGGATTACTGGATGGGGAAGGCCACGGAGCGGCTGTTTTTGCCGCTGCTGCGGCTGTTCCTGCCCGAAGTGGTGGATCTGGCGATGCCCGCACCCGGCGTGTTCCACAACCTGGTGCTGGTGAGCATCCACAAACGCTATCCGGGACAGGCTCGCAAGGTCATTCACGGGTTGTGGGGGCTGGCGTTGCTCAGCCTGGCGAAGGCCGTGGTGGTGGTGGATGGGTGGGTGGACGTGCAGGATCCCATGACGGCGGCGTGGCAGGCGTTGGGGAATGTGGACTGGTCGCGGGACGTGCTCATTGGCGATGGGCCGGTGGACCAGCTGGATCACGCCTCCTATCAGCCCGCATTTGGCGGCAAAATCGGCATTGATGCGACGGCCAAATGGCCCGAAGAGGGCTACACGCGCCAGTGGCCTGAAGTCGCGCGCATGAGCCCGGAGGTTACGGCGCGCATCGCGGCCCTGTGGGAGACCCTGGGGCTGTGAGGCGCGCGTCTCATGGCGCGCGGCCATTCGAAATTCACGGCGCTGGGAAATTCTATGATCCGCTATCTGCTCTTCGATCTCGATGACACGCTGTACCTGGACACTTCGGGGCTGTTCCTTGAGGTGCGACAGCGCATCGAGGCCTGGTTGGCGCGGGCGCTGGGCGTCACGCCGGAAATGGCACATACTCTGCGCCGCGAGTATCATGCCCGTTACGGCACGACCATGTCCGGTTTGCTGTACCATCATCCCGAGGTGGACGTGGAGGATTACCTGGAGGACGTGCATCGCGTGGATGTGGCTCGCTACCTCGCGCCTGCCCCAGCGCTGGGGGCGATGCTCGCGCGCCTGCCGGCTGCCAAAGTGATTTTTACCAACGCCATTGCCAGCTGGGCCGAGCAGATCCTTACCTGCATGGACATCCGCGAGCACTTTGAGCGCATCGTGGACGTGCGGGATTTGGGGTATCTGGCGAAGCCACACCCTGAGGCCTATGCACAGGTGCTCACCTTGCTGCAGGCGAAAGGCTCTGAGTGTGTGCTCCTCGACGATCAGCGTCCCAATCTGCAGGGAGCGGCGCCGTTTGGAATCCGCACCATCCTCGTGCGACCGGATGGCGTTCCGGGAGACGGTGCAGAATTCGCCGCACCGACGGTGCTCGATGCCGAGCCGGTGTTATGGCGGCTGTTGGAGGGGGCGGCCTGAATGGCAGGTCCCCGGCCCTGTGAGGGAACAAAAAAGAGGAGGGCGCTTGTAGCCATCCTCTTTTCGGTTATAATGCCGGAGGTGGGAGTCGAACCCACACGGGGATCACCCGAACGATTTTGAGTCGTTTGCGTCTGCCGATTCCGCCACTCCGGCCTGGCTGTGAGTATAACCGGAATTGGTGTTTCGTCAAGTGCAGCGCAGAGAGGGTAGTGAGCAGAGAGCGGTGAGGAGCTCCGCGTAACACTTCCCTGCTCACCGCTTACTGTTGACTTCTCACGGTTTTCTGTTCACCTCACTGCCGTGGAGAGCAGGTATGGAACTAACCGATGCCGCATCCTGGGACGAGACGGCCCTCGTGCACGCCGCGCAACGAGGGAACCTGGATGCGTTTAATGCGCTGCTGCTGCATTATCAAACTCAGGCCTACAACCTGGCATACCATCTGCTGCAGGATCCCGCCGCGGCGGATGATGCCACCCAAGAGGCCTGCATCTCCGCGTACCGCAACCTCGCGCAATTTCGCGGCGGCTCGTTCCGCGCGTGGTTGCTGCGCATCGTCACCAACGCCTGCTACGATGCGCTGCGCCATGCTAAACGCCGTCCGAGTGTCTCGTGGGAAGCCTTCGGTGACCTGGAGGAAGAGGCCAATCCGCATTTGCGGGATCACGCGGAGCTTCCTGAGGAGGCCGTCGAACGAGACGAGCTGCGGCAGCTGCTGGAAGACGCCCTCGCCAGGCTGCCTGAAGATCAACGCACGGTGTTGGTGTTGGTAGACCGGCTGGGCCTTTCGTACGAGGAGGTGGCCGAGACGCTGCAAATTCAATTGGGAACGGTGAAATCGCGGCTGGCGCGCGCTCGCGGCAAGATGCGAGACCTGTTGCTCGAGCAACGGGAACTTTTACCCTACCGTTATCGTCTGGACAACAGGGTATAGGGGGAGGCGATAACTCATGGGAAGGCCTTGGACTGAGGAACAACTTTCGGCTTACCTGGATCACCAGCTGCCGTCTGGGGAGCAGCGGGCGTTGGAAGCCGATCTCGCACACGATGCTGAATTACAGCAGCGTGTGGCGCTGTTGCGTCAGACAATTGCGCTGCTGCAGACAGCGCCCCTGCGCGAGCCTCCCCGCAACTATTTGTTGACCCCCGCGATGGTGGCATCGCCGGCGGCAGCTCCAGCGCGCCCGCGGCGCAGCCCGTCGTCGCTGTGGGCGATGCGTCTGGCGACGGTCGTGAGCGCTGCTGCTTTCGTGGTCGCCGTGGGCCTGAATCTCAACCCCGCGCCCATGCCGACAGAGCAACGCGAGTCGGCGGCGCTGTCGCCAGAGACGCCGGAAGCCATGCTGTATCAAGAAGCGCCGATCACGGAGACTCAAGCCTTGAGCCGGTCGGCGCCTGCGCCGCTGCC
>JAAZNO010000050.1 GCA_012798275.1 Chloroflexota bacterium | reverse complement strand
GCCACCCGCGCTGAAGCGCGTTGTTTGAGGAGCGCGCTTCAGCACGCTTGACGTTGCAGACCCGGAATTCATTCCGGGGCGGGCTTTTTCGCTTTCTCGCTCGTTCGCCTATTTTTCTGAGAAGACTTGCGTTTTCTTCCTGCCGTGTTAAAATCTTTTCCAGGTGGCCATCAGCAACGTTTTTTTCCTCTCCCTGGGTCTGGCCTGGACATGCATGCAAGGAGTACGTGATGACGATGACTTTTGAAACTGCGCCGACGGACGTGGGTGGGGAAATTGATCTCCAGAAATATTGGCAGACTTTCCTGCGTTGGTGGTGGCTGATTGTGGCCTGTACGGTGCTCGCCGCAGGCAGTGCCTATGTGATCAGCTCGCGGATGACCCCGGTCTACAGCGCAACGGCCACATTGCTGGTGCAACAGGCGCCGGCTGCTAACGTCACCGATTACACCGCTTTACTCACCAGTGAGCGCCTGGCTTCTACCTATGCGGAGATGCTCACGGCGCGACCGGTGCTGGAAGAAACGCAGCGCCGGTTAGGGTTATCTTCCCTGCCTGGCGGCGTCTCGGTCTCCGTGGTCCGCGACACGCAGCTGTTAAGCCTCAACGCGGAGAGCACCGATCCCGAACTGGCGGCCATGATCGCCAACACGGTGGCCGAGGTGTTTGTGGATCAGAATCGCCAGCTGCAGGAGGAGCGTTATGCCGCTTCGCTCAGCAACATCGAGAAGCAGCTGCAGGAATTGCCGGTGAAGATCGAGGAGACGCAGCGGGAGTTGCTCGCCCTGGGTTCGGCCAACGATTCCGAATCTCTGGCGGAGCGCGCCCGGCTGGAAACTGCGCTGACGAGCTACCGCAACACTTACAGCGCCCTGCTCGGTAGTTATGAGCAGATGCGCCTCTCGGCGATTCAGTCGTCCAACACCCTCACGATCTTCGATCCGGCCAGTGCGCCCGTCGCGCCGGTGCGACCCAACAAGCTGCAGAACACGGCGCTCGCGGGGGTGGTGGGCGCGCTGTTGGCTCTGGGAGTGGTGTTCTTGATCGAGTACCTCGATGATACCCTCAAGAATTCGGAGGACGTGTCGCGGGTGTTGGGATTGAGCACGCTCGGCGCGATCGGGCAGCTCGGTAAAGAAAGCGACGAGCTGATTACGGCCCATCATCCCCTCGCCTCTGTTTCGGAGGACTTCCGTGTGCTGCGCACCAATCTTCGTTTTGCCGGTGTGGACAAGGCGCTGCGCACGATCCTGGTGACAAGCCCGGCGCCGGTTGAGGGCAAGACGGTGACGGCCGCCAATCTGGCGGTGGTGTTGGCGCAATCCGGGTTGCGGGTGGCGTTGGTGGACGCCGACCTGCGCCGTCCGCGACAGCATCACCTGTTCAACATCCCTTCCGGCGCGGAGGGGCTGACCGAATCGCTGGTGGAAGGAAAGACCGATGGGCGCATCACCCAACCGCTGGCGGACTTCGATCTGCGTTTGCTGCCGGCGGGGGCTCTGCCACCCAATCCCGTGGAGATGGTGGGCTCGCAGCGCATGCGGCAGCTGC
>JAAZNO010000388.1 GCA_012798275.1 Chloroflexota bacterium | reverse complement strand
TCTACCCCATGAACGCCCTGGTCAACTCCCAGGTGCAGGCGCTGGAAACATTCCAGGCCGGCTACAAACAGCGCACCGGCCGGCCCTGTCCCCTCACCTTTGCCCGCTACACCGGCGAGACGAATGAAGAGGCGCGGCAAGCGCTGCGCCAGCATCCCCCGCATCTCCTCCTCACCAACTACATGATGGCCGAACTGATGCTCGTCCGGCCCGAAGACCAGCGCTTCCTGGATACCGCTGGCGGCGGGCTGCGCTACCTGGTCTTTGACGAGCTCCACACCTATCGCGGGCGGCAGGGCGCGGACGTCGCCCTGCTCATCCGGCGCCTCAAAGAGCGCGCCGCCGCGCCCGAAATCATCCACATCGGTACCTCGGCCACCATGGTCGCGGAACGGGAGGTCACGCCTCAGGGACGGCGGCAGGCCGTGGCCGACTTTGCCAGCCGCCTGTTCGGGCATCCCTTTGACCCCGCGGACATCATTGAGGAGACCCTCAGCCCCTTCACGCAGGGCGGTCCGCCCACGGCAGAAGAATTGCGAGTGGTGCTCTCCAGACAAGAAACTGAGAGCTCGCGGCCGTTTACACTCTCAGACTTCCAGACTCACCCTCTCTCCCGCTGGCTGGAACAGACCTTTGGCCTCGAGCCTGAAAACGGCGGGTATCGGCGGCGCGTCCCCCAGACCCTGCCCGCTGCGGCGCAACAGCTGGCGACCGAAACCGGTCTCGCTCCAGAGGATTGTGAACACGCCCTGCGCGCCTGGCTGACCCTGGGCGGCAGCCTGGAACGGGAAGACGGCGGGCGCGCCCTGGCTTTCAAACTCCACCAGTTTATCGGCCAGGGGCGGGCTCTCTATGCCACCCTCGAGCCGCCGGACCGCCGGGAATTCAGCCTGGCGGGCCAGCTGCGCGCCGACGCAACGCGGCTGTTCCTGCCCCTCAAATTCTGTCGCCAGTGCGGGCAGGAATACTACCATGTCCTGCGCGTGGAGGATCACATCTGGCCCCATCCCATCGGCGGCTTTGAACTGGATGCAGATCAGACTTCCGGCTACTTGACTTTTGCCCCCGACTGGAACGAAGAGCTGCTGCCCGAAGAATGGCGCGAAGCCAATGGGCGGGTCAGGCGCGATGTCCGCGAGCGCGTCCCCACCCGGGTCTGGGTAAGCCCGGACGGGACCCTCTCCGAAACCCCTCGCTCCGACGCCACGCCGCTGTGGTATCAGCCGGCGCCTTTTGCGCTCTGCCTGCACTGCGGCGAATTCTACACCCGCCGGGAGGACGAGTTCCGCAAACTGGCCTCCCTTTCCAGCGAAGCGCGTTCCAGCGCCACCACCGTAATGGCGACGGCGCTGCTCCGGCACGCCGCCCGCAGCCAGGCCGCGCGCGACAAATTGCTCACCTTCACCGATAATCGCCAGGACGCCTCGCTCCAGGCCGGCCATTTCAACGACTTCATCCAGCTGGCCGTGCTGCGCTCGGCGCTGGTCTCCGCCTTGCAGACTGAGGGGACGCTGACCCCGGACCGGGTGGCGCCGCAGGTAGTGGCGGCGTTGCAAGCCAGCCTCACCCTGCGCGATATCGCCCGCAACCCGGAGCTGGCGCCGGACACTGCCGCCGCCGCCGATGTCTGGCGAGTCTTCACCGCCCTGACCGAATACCGTCTCTACGCTGACTTACGCCGGGGCTGGCGCGTCATCCAGCCCAACCTGGAAGAGCTCGGCCTGTTGCACATCGGCTATCGGGGCCTGGCAGAACTTTGTCAGGATGCCGGCGCCTGGGACTTCCATCCAGCGCTGGCAGCTCAAAGTCCAGCAGGCCGCATCGCGCTCCTGCGTCCGCTGCTGGACCAGTTCCGCCGCAAGCTGGCGATCAATGCGCTCGTGCTGCAAGAGTCCGAACAGCCGCTGCTGCTGCGACGCTGCGAGCAACAGCTGAACGATACCTGGGGCCTGGATGGCGAAGGCGTCGAACTGCGCCCGGCGCCCTGCTTCCTCCTCAAAGGAGAGTCCGCCCGGTGGGTGGAGGGCTTCAGTCTGGGCGCGCGCAGCGCCATCGGCCGGCATTTGCGTCGGCAGCTGACGCTGGAGAGTGCCGCTTACCGCCCGGTGCTGGAGCAATTGCTCAACTGCTTGCTCGCCCACGGGCTGCTGGTGCGGCTGACGCCGGTAGATGATCACCAGCGCTTCCAGCTGGACTCCGCCTGTCTGTTGTGGGAAGTCGGCGATGACGCGCCGCCGCCGCTGGACCCGCTCTACACCCGTCGCGCCGTGGCCGAGGCGTACACTGCCAGCCGGCGACCGGTCAACACCTTCTTCCAACGCTTCTACCGGGAAACCGCGGCAGAACTCGCCGGTTTGGAAGCGCGCGAACACACCGCTCAGGTGGTCGCCCCAGGCGAGCGCGAACGCCGGGAACGCCGCTTCCGGTGGGAGGAGCGCGACGAGACCAAAGAGCGGGAACTGGGCCGCCGCCTGCCCTACCTGGTCTGCTCGCCCACGATGGAACTGGGCATTGATATCGCCGATTTAGATATGGTGCATCTGCGCAACGTCCCGCCCACGCCGGCCAATTACGCGCAGCGCAGCGGACGCGCCGGACGGCAGGGACAGGCCGGCCTGATTTTCACCTATTGTGGGGCGCTCAACCCCCATGACCAGTATTTCTTCCAGCATCGGGAAGAGATGGTCGCGGGCAGCGTCCATCCCCCCCGGCTGGACCTCACCAACGAAAGCCTGCTCCGCGCGCACCTGCACGCCCTCTGGCTGGCCGAAGTACGGCTCCCGCTAGGGCAATCGGTGGAGGGGATCCTGGATACCGTTCAGGACGCTTTGCCCCTGCGCGAGCAGGCGGCGGCGGCCATTCATCTAAACCCCGCCGCCCAGCAACAGTTGCGGCAGCGGATGCGGGCGGTGCTACAGCACGACGCTGCCCTGTTAGCCGCAGCGCCCTGGTTCACCGAGGCCTGGCTTGATCAAGTGTTGGCGGAAGCGGCGTTGGAATTTGACCGCGCTTTTGACCGCTGGCGGGAGCTATATCGCGCCGCCACGCGCCAGTTGCTGACCGCGCAGCAGGCGCTGCTACAAGCACGCCGGGCCGAGGACCAGCAACAGGCCAATCGCCTGCAACAAGAAGCCCTGCGGCAGCGCAACCTCCTGCTACAAATCGGCGTCCAGCGCGAAGAGAGTGACTTCTACCCCTACCGGTACCTGGCCAGCGAGGGGTTTCTGCCCGGCTACAACTTTCCGGCGCTACCGTTGCGGGCCTGGGTGCCGCGCGGCGAAGGGGAATTCATCCCCCGCCCCCGCGAGCTGGCGCTGCGGGAATTCGCGCCGGGCAACATCCTCTATCACGAAGGCGCCAAGTGGGAAGTGGTGGCTTTTCAAGCGCCGCCCGGCGGATTGGATGAACGACGCCGGCAACAGCGCTTCTGCTACACCTGTGGGGCCTTTTGCGAGCCGGCCTTTGACCTGTGCCCGGCCTGCCATACCCGTTTTGATGGCGAGAACAGCCTGCTCGTCTCCCTGCTGGACATGCCCAACGTCAAGACCCGGCGCCGCGAGCGCATCACCTCAGACGAGGAAGAACGCCGTCGGCGCGGCTACAGCATCCAAACCTTCTATCAATTCTCTCCTGCTCTCGACGGCAGCGCTCGCGTGCAACCGGCCGACGTCATCGTCCAGGGGCAGCCTCTTTTTCACCTGCTCTATGCGCCGGCCGCCACGCTCTTGCGCGTCAATCATGGCTGGCGCACCGCGCGCACGCCGGGGTTCGTCGTGGATTTTGAAAGCGGGGAGCTGGTCACAGAAACAGCGTCGCCCCCCCGGCCCACGGCGCGCCCGCAGCGACTGGAAAACGTGCGCCTGGCGGTGCAGGAGACTCAAAACCTGCTGCTCTTGCAACTCGTGCCGCCCGACCTGTTCGCTGACGCGGCTTTCACCGTGACCTTGCAATATGCGCTGCAGCGTGGCATGGAGCAGGTCTATCAGCTGGAGGAGAACGAACTGGCGGCAGAGCGCATAGGCCGCGGTGAGCACCGCGCCCTCCTCTTCTACGAGACTTCCGAAGGGGGCAGCGGCGTGCTGCGCCGCTTGCTGGAGGAGACTGACGCGCTGGCCCAAATCGCTCAGGCGGCGCTAGCGCGGTTGCACTACACGGCCGACGGCGCTGACCTCAAACCAGAATGTATCGCCGCCTGTTATGAGTGCCTGCTGAGCTACAGCAATCAGCTGGACGCCCTCAACCTGGACCGACGCCAGGTGCGGGAACTGTTGGTGGCGTTGACGCACGCGCGCACCTTCCCCCGCAGCGCTGGCCGCACCTGGGAGGAACAGCTGGCCTGGCTCCAGGCGCTCACCGACGTCCGCTCCGGCCTGGAACGGCGCTTCCTGGAGGCGCTGGCGGCGGGCGGCTATCGCCTGCCGGATGACGCGCAACACGCCATCCTTGAACCACGCTGCAACGCCGACTTCTTCTATGCGCCCCACACCTGCGTCTTCTGCGATGGGGCGGTCCATGATACTGTCGAGCAGCATCAGCGCGACGCTAACCTGCGCCACGCTTTACAGGCCCGGGGGTACCGCGTCATCGTCATCCGCTACGACCGCGACCTGGCAGCGCAGCTCCAGGAGCATCCCGAGGTGTTTGGCGGGGGATGAGGAAATAAAAGTTGTGAGCCGTGACTACGACAGCTCTCGACTCACGGCTCACTGATCTCTATTTTACGCCCCGGTGTTCCCTAAAATGATGATGCTACCGAAGCGTGAGCCTGGCGGCACGTCGTCGTAGCCCGGTGGGCGGTGGCGGCGCACGGTGGAGAGGCTGATGTGAGCCAGTTGCGCGTGCAGCGTGGGGGTGAGTAGCAATTCCCCATGGGCCGCCAGATACTCCGCTGTGGTCACCACTTGCGGGTGCCGGCGTTCGGCACAGACGTCATCGAGACTCTCGGCAATCACCGCCAGGGCCGCTTGTACCTCCGGGCCATACGTAGCGCTGCGTTCCGTGGAGCGCGGATGGCGTTGCAAATCTCCGCCAGGTTGCCGCAGTACG
>JAAZNO010000387.1 GCA_012798275.1 Chloroflexota bacterium | reverse complement strand
TCACTGATCCCCGTCTGGTCCGGCGTATCCAATATCTGGCCCGGCGTGAGCAACGTGAGCCGCAAGAAATCATCGCGGATGCTGTAGCCTTCTATGAAGCGCGGCCAGAGTCGAAGTCGTTCTTGCTGGCAATTGCTGACCTGGGCGCTTCAAACCAGGGCGATATTGCCGAGCGCGATGAGGAAATCCTGGCAGCAGAAGTCCAGCCATTGTCGGGTTGGGGGCCTGACTCCGATGCCGGTTCTGCTTGACACCCGCTTCCTCTTCGCGCTGAGCGACACCAGCGACCGGCACCACCAGCAGGTTTTGGCAGTAGCCCAGACGATCGCAGAACCTCTATTGCTGGCTGTCCCGGTATTGCCAGAGATTTGCTATTTACTGGCTTCTCGACCGGGTCACGGCGCCATGCGCCGTTTTCTGGCCGAACTAAGCGTCAGCGATGTCATGTGGGAGACATTGGAAAAGAACGATCTGGTTCGCATCAACGAACTGCTGAGCCAATATGCAGATGCCTCTTTGGATTTCACGGATGCGGCGTTGGTGGCTATTGCCGAACGGCGCAACGTGAAACGTATCCTCACGTTAGACCGCCGCGATTTTACCCTCGTCAGGGCTCGTCACTGCTCCCATTTTGAGATTTTGCCGTAAGTTCTAAAGTTTGTACGACTGCCGGCGCTTCTGCCAGCGACAGGATCAGCGCTGCCGGGCGGACGGTCTGTTCGGCGGTGTAGGGATAGCGCGCGACCCGCTCAAAGGGATCCATCGCGTGCAGCTCTGCCGGCAGGACCGCCGGTTTCCACACTGTCTTGAAACCGAAGCTGTGCGCGGGCAACACGTCGTCCGCGTAGTAATCCCCCACCATGACGGTCAACGCGGCGCGCGCCGGCCAGTCGCCGTAGAAGGCGCGATCGCGTTTGAGCGCCTGTTGCGTATCCGGCGTGAGAATGGCGGTGAAGTAAGGCGTCAGGCCGAGCGCGTCCAGGATCGGCTGCTGATATTTGCGCAGCCCCTTCGTCGCGACTATCAGCCCACGCGCCGGCGCGGCGAGGGCCTGCAGGGCCTCGAGCGCGCCGGGATGGAGCGCGGCGTAAGGGGGGCGGGCGTGTTCGCGGATCAGCGCCTCGACGCTGGTCGTGACCGGCACGCCGAGCTGCCGGCCGATCGCCTGGAAGATGTCGTCCCAATCCATGGCCAGGGCCGGCGGACAGGTGGGATCGGCCTGCCGACGGAAGTTTTCTTCCACCAACAGGCGCTGTAACGCCTGGGATTCCAACCCGGAGGCCGCCAGTTCGCTTGAAATGGCCGGCAGCACCACCGCTCGGAAGGGGCCGTCAACGAGCGTTCCGTCCAGATCAAAGAAGATGACGGTCTGAAATGGGTGCGGTGACCTGTGAGACGTCATGCGTCATCCGTTCCTGGTCACGGGAGCTCAACGGGCAGCTGCCCTCGCGGTTCGGCCTCGCCGCGGAGGACGGCCAGGAGCGCTTCCAGCAGGGGCGGGTTCAGGCCGTAGGTCGCCAGGAGGGTGGGGCCCTCTGGCATTTCCGCCAGGTCGTAGGGCGTGCGGAGGGCGACAACGATGACGGGTGACGCCGTTTCCGTGAAGGCTTCCACCAATTCCCGTTGTCTGGGATAGCGGGCCGCGTCGGCGAGGGCGAGGATGACCGGCCGGCCGTCGCGCGCCATGCTGAGGGCGCTCTGACGTTGCTCCCGCGTCGGTTGCTCGTCCACGGCGATGAAGGGGACGTTCAGCGCGTGGCCCAAGCCGTTGGCGGCAGGCGTCTCCACGACGAGCAGTTTGGCGCCGGAAGCGAGGGGTAACGCTGGCGGCGTCCCGGCGCGGACCAGGGTGATGGCCTGGGACGCGACGGCGCGGGAGAGCGCTTTGGCCTCCGCGGTGCCGCAGGCGGCGTCAGCCACGGTCGCGTCCACTAGAGGGGGGGTGAGCAGTCCGAACCGCGCCTTGGCCTGGAGCACGCGGCGCACGGCCTCATTCAGGCGTGCCTCGGAGATCCGTCCATCCAGGACGCGGGCGCGGAGCTCCTCAAAGGCAGCGCGATGCAGCGCGTGATCGCGGCTGAAGAGCAACAGGTCGGCGCC
>JAAZNO010000386.1 GCA_012798275.1 Chloroflexota bacterium | reverse complement strand
TCCAGGACGACTTCGAGATAGGTGTCGGTCAAGCCGCGCCAGCGCCCGGCGCGATCCCGCCGCTCCCACAGCACCGGCAGCACCTTGCCGCTGAAACGCGCCCGGTAAGCCGCCGCGAGGGTCTCCCCCAGCCGGCGCATCCGCGCCGCACGTCCTGTCCGCACCTGCGCGGGCACGGGATCGGGGAGCCGCAACGCCGCCGTGCCAGCCAGCTCCGAGTAGGGGAAGACGTGCAGGCGCGCGAAGCCGATCGCCTCCACAAAGGCCAGGCTTGCAGCAAAATCCGCCTCGGTCTCGCCGGGGAACCCCGTGATGAGGTCCGTCGTCACCGCCAGGTCCGCGCAGATCGCGCGCGCTCGCTCCACGAGCGCCGCAAATTCCGCCGTCGTGTACCGCCGCCCCATGCGCCGCAGGGTCGCGTCGCTGCCGGATTGCAGCGGCAGGTGCAGCTGCCGGCACAGTCGGGGATGTTTCCACAACGCCAACAGCCGGTCGTCCACATCCCACGGCTCGACGGACGAAAGCCGCACTCGCGGGACAGCAGTCTGCTCCAACAACGCCGCGACGAGGTCGGACAGGCGCACCGCGCCGGGCAAATCATGGCCATAGGCGCCGAGGCTCACCCCCGTGAGGACCACCTCCTGCGCGCCGTGTTCCGCCAACGCCTGAGCCTGCATCACCGCCGTAGCGAGCGGCACGCTGCGCCCCGGCCCGCGCAGCAGGCGCGTGTAACAATAGGTGCAGGCGGCGTCGCAGCCATCCTGGACGGGGAGAAAAGCGCGCGTGTGCTGCCAGAGGCCCGGTTCCCACGGGACGGGAATGGAGGGCGTGCCCACGATGAGCTCCCCGGCGCGCGGCTTGTCGGAATTGGGGAGCACCCACGTGACGCCGGGCTGGGCGCCCGCAGCCTCCGGCTCCGCGGTGACCCAGCATCCCAACACAGCGATAGCCGCCTGAGGATTGCGGCGATGCAGCAGATGCAAGCGC
Organism: Chloroflexota bacterium; assembly: GCA_012798275.1. GTDB lineage: Bacteria > Chloroflexota > Anaerolineae > B4-G1 > SLSP01 > JAAZNO01. The sequence continues at coordinate 3,097 of JAAZNO010000386.1, read as the reverse complement.
TGACGGCTCTTGTGCGCCGCCTCAGCGGTGACGGCACACGTGTTGAGCACGATCACATCCGCCTCTTCGAGGCGTGCCGCCGGCGTAAAGCCGCCGCCCAGGAGCTGACAGCCGAGACGTTCGACCTCAGCCGCGTTGAGACGACAGCCGAGAGATTCCAGATAGACTTTCAAAGCCATTCGCTGCTACTGCCTAGGGAAGCGGCTCGACATGCAGGTTATCAAAAGCCACCTGCACGTCGCCCTCATCGAAGGCCCCCGCATACAGGCCGATGTCGCCCTTGCTCAACGCGGCATCGGTGACCTCGGCGATCAGCTCGCCGTTGACCCGGAAGCTGAACGTCGCGCCCTGCGCTTCGAGCTCCAGCCGATTGGTCGCCAGCCCTGGAACGATCGCCGCGTGCGGGAACCAATCCCTGGACAGCAGCTGCCACTGGCCCTCGGCATACCGCGCCACGCGCGCGTAGCCATCGGAGCTGATGGAAAAGGCGTAGAAGTTTTGGTCCCCGTCCATGCGCGCCAACACCCCGTATTCATTGTTCTCTGGGCCGCCGACAGGCGTCGCTTCCACGGAGAGACGGAAATTGGCGAAACGTTTGTCCGGCACAGCCCAGGCGACCTGCCCCGGCTCGCGCACATGGATGAGCAACCGCCCTTCCTCGATGCGCGTCACGGCGGCGGCGTCAGAGCTCAACTGCCAGGGCCCCGTTTCGTCGAAAGGCTCGTCCCAGACCTCCGTGCTCGCCGGGGAACCGCAGGCCGCCGTCCCCAGCAACAGGAACAGGAATCCTATTCGCCATAAGGTGCGCATGGTCATCCCTCACTCAAGGCTTACTCGCCTTAAAGTCATCGAACCAGACCAGGGTCGTCTGCCCGTATTCGACGGTGCCCGCCGCGATCCCCACCTTGCCGGCGGTCAGCTGTGCATCTTCCGCCCGCGCAATCAATTCACCGTTGACGTAGAAGGTGAGCACGCTGCCCTCGCACACGCCCAACAGCCGATTAGTGACGCCATCCCGGTTGATGACCGGCGAGCGCAACATCGCCGGGCCGGTCAGAGGCTCCAACGGCTGATCTCCCAGGCGGCGGAAAATCGCATAGTAGCCGTCAGCGCTGATGGCAAAGTAGTAAAAGCCCGCGTCGCTGTAACGGCAGATCACGCCGAAGTGATTGTCCGTCGCGCCCTCGGAACGCGCGAGCACTTCGACCGCCACGTCCTTGTAGGTGCGATCCTGCATCGTCCAGACGAACCAATGCGGCACATCAATGCGAATCAAGTATTTGCCGCTGTCGTAACCGCGCACATAGCTTTCCGTGGAGGCGGCGCCCCATCCGCTCGCCGGGTCGGAGAAATCGTCCACCAAGGGGCCAGCACTGCTGGTGCACGCAGCCAACAGCAGCAGTCCCAAACATAGCAGCAGCCCACGTCGTAGCTTCATGTGCGCCTCCCCCGATAACGGCCTGCGCTGATTATACCCCGAAAGCGCCGTCAGCCAAAGCATTGTCAGCGGCCCAGGCCAGAGCGCCCCTCAAGGCGCCCCTTGTGAAATCGGCTGTTTATGGTAGAATGGGTTGCAGCGTGCCCCTGTAGCTCAGATGGATAGAGCACTGGCCTCCGAAGCCAGTGGCCCGCGTTCGACTCGCGGCAGGGGTACACCGAAGCCCGCCTTTTCAGGCGGGCTTTTTGTGTGGATAGGGAAGCCGGCTCAGACGCCAGACGACAAAAATGTCAGCAGCTCCCGCGCCACGATCCGATAGGCCGGAGCGTACTGCGCCACATATGCCGCCGAATGATGCACCGCCGGATATCCCTCCCCGGCCAGGCGCGCCCCATACGCCGTCATCTCGGCGGCGGCAAAGGGGAGATCGCCCTGCTCCGCGAGCATCAACGCCAGGGACCACGTCGCCTCGAATTGCGCGAGGGTACCACGATGGGTGTGGGCCGTGCGCACGAACGCTTCACCCAGCCATGCCGGATCATAGCCGGCCGCCACGTACGGACGCAAATGCACGCGCAGGATACGCCCATCGGCAGAAAGCGGATCCACCAACGGCTCGACGGGACCGCGACCCAGCACCGCGATTTCGTCCAGCAACCGTCGGCAGGCGGCCTGGGCATCCGTCACGAGATGCGCGCTGCCGAAACAGGCCTGATGGGCCAGCTTGTACACATCCGCCAGCTGCATCAAGGGATACCGTGCCCGGTGCGCCCGGAATGTCTCAGCGGTGACCTCAGAGACGACGGCCTTCATTCAGACAGCAGGGACGCCAAAGCGCCCCACCCCCCAGGCAAAGTACGCCACGAGGACCGCTGCCAGGAAGAGCGCCATCCCCGCCATGAGCCCATAATCCGCCCCCTGCAACCGCGCCTCGTGCAGGTAAGTGCGTTGAGAGTCACCGGTGAACGCTTTGGCCTGCAACACCACCTCCAATTGCTGCGATTTCACCAGCGCGCCCAGAATCAGCGGCACGGCGACGCGCGCATAGAGCGCCAGCCGCCGCGTCAACGGCAGCCGTTCCACGTCCAGGCCGCGCAGCTGCTGCGCCTCCAAAATGGCCCGCAGTTCCCCCGCCAGCAAAGGGAAAAAGCGCAGCGCCGAGGAGACGACAAAAGCGATCTTATAGGGCACGCGCAGCTGCACCAGGCCGATCAACATGGCGTTGATGTCCGTGGTGAAGATCGCCAACGGCACCACCAGGGTCATCGTCAGCGTTTTGAAGATGATGTTCAAGCCGTAGAGGAGGCCCTCCCGCAAGAGCATCGCGCCGCCGACCAGTGGCCAGTGCGCGGGAAATCGCCACACCGGCGTCAGAGCCGTCTGCCCGGTGCGCGCGGTGATCAACGGCCCGGCAAAAAATCCCTGCATGAACAGGATGAAAATGAAGAAAGGCGCGAGCAAACGCAACAGCCTCATGAGATAGCGCCACGTCACCCCCGCCACCAGACAGGCCAGCAGCGTCGCGCCTGCCAGTATCCCGCCCCACAAGGGATTTTCCCAAAGCAGCGCGACGGTAGTGAGCACTCCCATCAGCGCCAGCTTGGAGCGGAAATCCAACCGCGTGAACAGCGAATCCCGCGAGACCGTCTGCCAGCCGAT
>JAAZNO010000385.1 GCA_012798275.1 Chloroflexota bacterium | reverse complement strand
TCCCGACGATGACCTGGCAGGCCTTGCCGGAAGCCGACCACTACACCTTCCAACTGAACAAAACGGCGGATTGGACGCTCGTGGAACACACCCACAACATCATCGGTACGGTGCATCAGGTTCTCGCGCCGTTGAACTGGAACACCGGGTACACCTGGCAGATTGACGCTTACGCCGGCACACGTTGGGTGGGTACAACCGACGCCGAGTTCACGTTCAGTACATCGTCGCCTGTCATCATTGAATTTCCGCCCATCGTGACCATCGCCTCCTCGCTGCGCCTTGAGGAAGCGGCTGAAGGCGTGGTGGTCAACAAACTGATCGGCGATAACACCGGCCAGACCGCTTACAACTACGTGGATGTCGTGGCTTACGTCTCGACTTCTGTCGCCGCGGCGTCCTCGAACGTCAATGTGATCCTCACCGTCCCCGGCGATGTGCTCGGCGCGCCGGTCAACACGTGGGTGCGCAGCACCTACGGCACGGCGCCGACGGCGGCAACTTCGACCTCTCTGGGCGGCGGGGAGTACCAGGTGACGACGAACCTGACCCGCGGGTGTTACTGGTGGTTCTGCCCCTACCGCCAGCAAGTGGTGTGGCGCTTCCGCATTCCCAACACCCTCTCCCCGCAGACGCTCACCTTGCAAAGCCGCGTGCAGCGGGCGGGTTACTGGGTTATGGGCAGCTTCTCGGACGCCGATCTGCGCCTGGTCAGCACGGCTGAAGCGCTCATCGTGACCAACCGCACCCAACTGTACGACAACTACGCCGACTACGACGTGACCGACCTGCTGACGCAGTTGTACAATGTGGCCCAAGGCGCGCCGTACAATGATCAGCCGTTGGGAGTCGTCTACAACGCCGATCTTTACGCTCCTGCCATCCGCGACTGGAACAATACCACCGTCAACTATGCCAGCGAGGACACGGCCAACGCTGTGGCTAACGAGTTGGACGATCTCCTCGAGGATTGGGTGAAAGATGGCACAGAGACGTGGTCCTTTCATTTCCCCTTCTCCACCACCGTCGGCGTGACTTTCTCCCCTTACTACTTGCTTCTCGTCGGGGATGACGATGTGCTGCCGTTCTACCGTTATAATGATCCGTTCAACGATGAAGCCGGTTGGTCGGTGACCTCGGCGACCAACCCCCCGATTCGCGCCACGGACAATGACTACATTCTCACCGACACCCCTTATGGCGATCTGTGGGGCGGCACCGATTGGCGTCTGGGCGACCTGGAGCTGGCGGTCGGCCGCCTGGTGGGCGCGACTGCGGAGGACATGCATTATCTGCTCAACAACAGCCTGGCCACCGACGGCGGCACCTGGCGCGCAGTGATGGCCAGCGTGGAAGGCTGGGAGGTGGGCTACAATAATCCCAGTTGTGGCAGTGACGCCATCGCCGATGTGATCAACGTGCCGGCGCGTCTGGGAGCGCGCGGTTTTGGTGTGTACAATGATGCCGAGACACCGCATACCGTGGACGTGCTGGCGCCGTTCAATGCGGCCTGGATTAACGGCTTCCGCGCCGCAGCGAACAACGGCATGGACCTCTTCTTCATCGGTGGACACAACAGCTATAACTCGGCCACCATTCCAGAAAACAGCTTCACACCCGACGACACGTGCTCTGGCGCAGGCTGTGGCTACTCTCGTTTTGACAACGATCATCCATTGACCTTCATCGTCGGCTGCCACGGCGGTTTGCCCGTGCCTGCCGTCGGTGGACGTGGGGGTGTGGACGATAACATGGTCTATGATGTGGTTCATGAGGGCGGGCGTGCTTACATCGGCGCGACCGGGTTTAGCTACGGTTCGCCGGGCAGCCTGTGCCACGCGACGTGGGGCGAGAAACTTCTCCAACACTTCTTCGACGAATTCCTCCCCGCCGGAACTGCAAGCCGTACCATCGGCGACGCGCTGCTGCGGGCCAGGGACGTCTATCCCTTCGGCCAATACAACCCCGGTACCAGCGCGACCAACGGCGATGCCCTGGATCGCAAGACCGTGACCGAGTTCAACCTCTACGGCGTGCCCTGGCAGCGGCTGGATTATCCAGGGGGAATGCAACAGGCAGCAGTGAACGAGCCGATTGCGGCTTTGGGCAGTCAGCGGTCGGCAGTGCGGGTTGAGGCGGGGAATATCGTACAGGCGGAGACGAACCGCTACACGCGCACCCTCACGGTGAATATCGCCGACTACACTGTGGCGCAAGTGGAAAGCGGCGGCGTGACCTACGACGTGCTCTCCATCCCCGGCGGGGACAAGGCCATCGCGCCGGCCTTGCCGCTGTTGCCCTACGTAAGAGGCTACACCCTCACGCTGCCCATCAGCGCGACGTTGCAGAGCGCGACGTTGATTTCGACGACGTGCAAAGACGTTGCGGCCTACGAAGTGCCCATCATCGTCGCCAAGCCGTGGTCGGAGGGCGGTACCACCTTCACCACCACCACCGACATCAACACTTTCTACCCCGCCAACGCCGACCTGCTCCGCTGGCAACCCCAGGAGAACCGCCTGCTCTTCACGCTCTTCCCCATTCAACACAACCCCACGAGCAACGCGACGCGCTTCTGCTCGCAGATGGTGGTCAAAGTGGTCTACGAGGCGCCGGTGGCGCTGGCGGTCTCGAATGTCGCGCCGTTGGCCGAAACGGTGATCCCCGGCGCGCCGATCAGCGTGACGGCGCTGCTGGAAAACGTCACGGATGACTTGCTGACGGTCACCTCCACGCTGACGCTGCTGGACGCCGAAGGCCACGAGATGGGCTGGCAGGACGGCGGACCGTTCTCGGTCCCCTCGGATGGTCAGCAAGCCATTGAAGTGGGGTGGGATGGGACGCTGCCGGAAGGCGTTTATGATCTGCGGCTGTCGCTGTGGCAAGGCGATGTGCTCATGGGGGCGGCGACGACCCGCGTGGACGTCGTGGGCGGCGCCCTGACCGCTTTGGAAGTCCCGACGGCGACGCTGGTGATGAGCGACACGGCGACTTTCCGGGTGACCTTCACCAACTACCTTGCCGAACCAGTCACCGTCACCGCGCACCTGCTGCTCTATGATGAGGAAGGCGGCGTGACGGCGGACTTGCCATCCCAGACGGACGTGGCAGCAGCCAGTGACGCGCACGTCTTCGAGTTCACCTGGGAGGTAGGCGCGAGCACGGGTGGCGTCTATGCGGCGCAAGCGCGCGTCACCCGCGAGGATGGCACCGCCTACGGCCCGCTGACCGGCGAGTTCACAGTCGGCAGAACGCTCAACGACGTCTTCCTGCCAATTGTGCTGCGCCACTAACTGAGGCTTCCCTCTTCAACAGCGGGGCGATCCTTCAGGGTCGCCCCGCTGCCATTCTGTCCCGTCCCCGGCAAGACAGCTCAGAGAAAAAGTCCCCCTGAGGAATTTTTGCCCTTTGCCTCTTCAGGGCGCCTTTCCGCGGGAGATGCCTTGACATCTGACCGGCGCGCGGTATAATTTAGACGGCTAAATATTAGTCGTCTAAATAAGAGGAGTCGTGATTGTCTCGCCTGAAGGCCCGGCTAGGGAGAGAATCCCCAGCCTGACACGCGCAAACCGCGCTGGAGCGCGGCATTCGAGGAGCGTGCTTCAGCGCGCTTGACGTAGCAGACCCGGAATTCATTCCGGGGCGGGCGGCCTGAGCGCAGCCTGAAGTTCGCAGTACATGTGCCACGTAAGTGATTCTGAGATTCGCTGACGCGCCTATTTTCTGAGAAGATCACTTACGCATTACGGATTACGCATTACGCATTTTCCGAGGAGACGCCCTGTGCTGGCGCACATCATGCAAGCATGAAACTAGCGACCCCAGAGCGAACTGAAGTTCGCGCACCCTTTGTCACGCAAGTGATTTTTTCGCTTTTTCGCTGATTCGCTGACTGCTGACCGCTGACCGCTGATCTCTATTTTCCGAGGAGTTGACATGTTCCTGCGGCACATCACCGCGGATGAAAATGTAATGTGCG